>NZ_JACARK010000233.1:0-7761 GCF_013386655.1 Pseudomonas sp. K5002
GGCGCTGTTCTTCGGCATAAACGCGGCGTTGCTGTGCGCGCTGTCGGTGGTATTCGCCGGGCATGGCGTCAAGGCGTTGCAGGAAGCCGGGATCTTCGGCACCCGGCCGGTCGCGTTCTTTGACTTCGACTGGCTGGGCATTCACGCCGATGCCTAGTCCCTGGGCGCCCAGGCCGTGGCGATCCTGGCGATTGTGGTGCTGTACGGTCGCAGCCGGCTGGCTGAAAAGCGCCGGGTGGTGGCGTAACCATGCGCGTGTGGATCGATGCAGACGCCTGCCCACGGGCGGCCAAGGATCAGGTGGTGAAGTTCGCCCTCAAGCGCCAGTTCGAAGTGGTGCTGGTGGCCGGGCAGAGCCAGATCAAGCCGAGCTTCTCGTGCGTGAAGTTGATCGTGGTGCCCAGCGGCCCGGACGCGGCCGATGACTACCTGGTGGAGCACGCCGTGCCCGGTGACCTGGTGATCTGCAGCGATGTGCCGTTGGCCGACCGCTTGGTGAAGAATGGCGTGGCTGCGCTCGACCCACGAGGCAAGGAGTTCAGCCCGCAGAACATGAGCGAGCGGCTGGCGGTGCGTAACCTGTTCACCGATCTGCGGGAACAGGGCCAGATGGGCGGTGGCCCGCCGCCCCATGGGGACAAGGACAAGCAGGCGTTTGCCAATTCGCTGGATCGGATTCTGACCCGGCTGATGAAGGCCTAATCGTTCTCGTGGGTGAGTTCCAGCACCCGGTCCACCAGCTTGTTGATGCCTGACGCCACTTCGCTGATGCGTTTGCCCAGCATGTAGGCCGGGGTACTCACCAGCTTGCGCGCCTTGTCTTCGACGATGTCGTCGACCGCGCATTCCTGGTGGGTGGCGCCCATCTTGTCCATGGCGGCTGCGGTGTCGGCGTCATTGCCGATGGTGCAGGTCACGCCTGGGCCATAGATCTTCGCTGCCAGCGCCGGCGAGATGCAGATCAGCCCGACGGGCTTGCCCGCTTCGGCAAACGCCTCGGCCAGTTCCAGCACCTGCGGGTTGACGCTGCACCCGGCGCCTTCCACGGCAAAGTTCGACAGGTTCTTCGCCGCGCCAAACCCCCCGGGCACGATCAGTGCGTCGAAATCCTCGGCGTTGGCCTCACGAATGTCCTTCACCTCGCCACGGGCAATGCGCGCCGACTCCACCAGCACATTGCGCGACTCGGGCATCTCCTCGCCCGTCAGGTGGTTGATCACATGCAACTGGGCAATGTTCGGCGCAAAACACTGCACCTCGGCGCCGCGCTGGTCCAGGCGCAGCAGGGTGATCACGCTTTCATGAACCTCAGCCCCGTCGTACACGCCACAGCCGGAAAGGATCACTGCAATCTTTTTGCTCATGGGCATTTCTCCTGATTCATGGCGTTAAATGTCTACTCATTTGTCACTCATTGCCAATGGGATATCCAGCCGCTACACCTACTCTAGATGTAACAATAATTGACCGGACTTGCCCATGGACTTCGTCCCTTACGCGGTACCGTTTTTCATTGCCTTGATCGTGGTCGAGCTGCTGGCCGACTACCGGCGCGGCCAACGCAACTACCGGGTGGCCGACGCCATCAACAGCCTCAGCACCGGCGTGCTGTCCACCACCACGGGGCTGCTGACCAAAGGGGTGGGCATCCTCACCTATGCCTTCGCCCTCAAGCACCTGGCGATCATTGAGCTGTCGGCCCAAAGCGTCTGGACCTGGGTGTTCGCCTTTGTGTTCTATGACTTCTGCTACTACTGGCTGCATCGCATGGGCCATGAGCGCAACATCCTCTGGGCCGCGCATTCCGTGCACCACCAGAGCGAGGACTACAACCTCAGCACCGCCTTGCGCCAGACCAGCACCGGCTTCCTGCTGAGCTGGATCTTCTACTTGCCGCTGGCCGTGTTGGGCGTGCCGCTGGTGGTGTTTATCAGCGTGGCGTCCCTCAACCTGTTGTATCAATTCTGGGTGCATACGCGGCATGTGCCGAAGCTCGGCTGGTACGAGTGGTTCTTCGTCACGCCATCCAATCATCGGGCCCACCATGCACAGAACGCTCTCTACATGGATCGCAACTACGGCGGGGTGTTCATTATTTGGGACCGCCTGTTTGGCTCCTTCCAGGAAGAAGACGATAACGAGCCGGTAATCTTTGGCGTGACCACGCCCTTGGCCAGTTGGAACCCGCTGTGGGCCAACCTGCAGTTTTATGCGCAGCTGTGGAGTGATGCACGGCGCACCGAAAGTGGGTGGGACAAGCTGCGGATCTGGTTCATGCGCACCGGTTGGCGCCCGGCGGATGTGGCGGCAAAGTACCCGATGGCCAAGCCGGACTTGAGCCAGTTCCGCAAGTTCGAGGTGCCGCTGGATGGGCGCCAACAGATTTACATCGCGCTGCAGTTTGTCGCGTACGTGGGTTTTGGCAGCTACCTGATGAATTTCGGCGAGGGCTTGCCGACCGCTGCCCTGGTGTTGGGCTGGAGCGCGATGGCATTGGGGTTGTTTACCCTGGGGGTGGCGCTGGAGAACCGCCCGTGGGCGTTGAAGGCTGAACTGCTGCGCCTGGCACTGAATGTGCCTTTGGTGTGGCTGGCGCCGCTGGTGGGGCTGTGGCCGGCCAGCGCGTTGGGCTGGCTGGGCCTGGTCAGTTACAGCTTGCTCAGCGGCATCGGCCTCTACTGTTGCAGAGACCGGCTTACTCGACTGGCGTCGTAGGCTTTTCGGCTTTTTCAGGTTCGCCGGCCGCCAGGCGAACCTTCTCGGCGGCACAGGCTTCGCGGGTCAGGCGGGCGTTCTTGACGCGCCGGCGAATCCACAAGCCCAGGCCCAGCACCAGCAGTGCGCCCAGCACCCACAGCTCGTATTTCTTGACGCTGCCCAGCATGCCTTCCAGTACCGCGCCGAAATGGTAAGCCGCAGCGCCCAGCGCAGCGGCCCACACGGCGGCGCCAATCCCGTTGAGCAACAGGTAGCGACCCGGCGGGTAGCCCGACAAACCAATGGCCACCGGCATCACCGTGCGCAAACCGTAGACAAACCGGAAGCTCAGCACCCAGATGTCCGGGTGCTTGCGAATATGCTCCAGGGCCTTGTCGCCCAGCAGTTGCCAGCGCGGCTTGCGCGCCAACAGTTTGCGGCCGTGCTTGCGTCCCAGGAAGTACCACAACTGGTCGCCGGCGTAGCTGCCGAAAAAGGCAACGACCACCACCAGGTTGATATCCATGTATCCACGGAACGCCAGGAAGCCTGCGAGAACCAGGATGGTTTCGCCTTCGAAGAAGGTGCCTAGGAACAGCGCAAAGTAGCCGAAGTCATGCAGAAATTGTTGAAGCATGGTCTGGGTGCTGGCGAAATGAACGCGCAGCCTACGCCTTCGTGAACATTCATGAAAGTATCGAGATGTGTCACGAAGTGAACAATTCCTACATAAACGACGAATGCGACTACAGGTCGCACGCCGGTTGCCTTACGGCGCATGAGCTAACCACAACTGTAATTCCTTCGTCATAATGGCCGCTTATAACTGTCACGCTCGCCCGTCAAGCCGGGCTCAGGAGTCTGCCGTGAGCTTTACCCCCGCCAACCGCCTGTTTCCCGCCACTCGTCTGCGTCGCAACCGTCGTGATGATTTTTCCCGGCGCCTGGTGCGTGAAAACGTGCTGACGGTGAATGATCTGATCCTGCCGGTGTTTGTGCTGGACGGTGAAAATCGTCGGGAAGCGGTGGCGTCGATGCCGGGCGTGGAGCGCTTGACCATTGATTTGCTGCTCGAAGAGGCCGCGAGCTGGGTTGAACTGGGGATTCCGGCGCTGGCGCTGTTCCCGGTCACGCCGTCCGGGCTCAAGTCCCTGGACGCCGCCGAAGCCTGGAACCCCGACGGCATCGCCCAGCGCGCCACCCGCGCCTTGCGTGAACGCTTTCCGGAGCTGGGGGTGATTACCGATGTGGCGCTGGACCCGTTCACCACCCACGGGCAGGATGGCATTCTCGACGAAGAAGGCTATGTTCAGAACGACATCACCGTTGATGCGCTGGTAAAACAGGCCTTGTCCCACGCCGCAGCGGGCGCCCAGGTGGTGGCCCCCTCGGACATGATGGACGGTCGCATCCAGGCGATTCGCGAAGCCCTGGAGCTGGCCGGTCACGTCAACGTGCGCATCATGGCCTACTCGGCCAAGTACGCCAGCGCCTATTACGGCCCGTTCCGCGATGCGGTGGGTTCGGCGCTGAACCTGGGCAAGGCCAACAAGGCCTCGTACCAGATGGACCCGGCCAACAGCCACGAAGCCCTGCACGAAGTGGCCGCGGACCTGGCCGAAGGCGCCGACATGGTGATGGTCAAGCCCGGGGTGCCGTACCTCGACATCCTTTATCGGGTCAAAGAGGAATTCAAGGTGCCGACCTTTGTCTATCAGGTCAGCGGTGAATACGCCATGCACATGGCCGCGATCCAGAATGGTTGGTTGAGTGAAGGGGTGATCCTTGAATCCCTGACTGCCTTTAAACGCGCGGGTGCTGATGGCATCCTGACTTACTTCGCCGCCCGCGCCGCCCAATTGCTTAGAGAGCAACACTAGCCCTCACAGGAACACTCGATGAATACCGAAGGACTCACAGAAGTTGCCGTAAAAGACGCTCACCCGGTGGTCGAACAAGCTACCGAGACCCCGCCGGAGCTGGAGCCGGCCCCGCCTGCCGTGGTGGCCGAAGCGCCCGCTGCCGCGCCGGTACCGGTGGTTGCGGTTACCAACCTGGATGACAGCAGCCTGTACATCCATCGCGAGCTGTCACAACTGCAATTCAACATCCGCGTGCTGGAACAGGCGCTGGATGAGTCCTACCCATTGCTGGAGCGGTTGAAATTCCTGCTGATCTTCTCCAGCAACCTGGACGAGTTCTTCGAGATCCGTGTCGCCGGCCTGAAGAAGCAGATCACGTTCGCCCGTGAACAAGCCGGTGCCGACGGCCTGCAACCGCATCAGGCCCTGGCCCGCATCAGCGAGCTGGTACACGGCCACGTGGACCGCCAATACGCGATCCTCAATGACATCCTGCTGCCGGAACTGGAAAAGCATCACGTGCGCTTCATCCGGCGCCGGCACTGGACCACCAAGATCAAGACCTGGGTGCGCCGCTACTTCCGCGACGAAATCTCGCCGATCATCACCCCCATCGGCCTCGACCCGACGCACCCGTTCCCGCTGCTGGTGAACAAGAGCCTGAACTTCATCGTCGAGCTGGAAGGTATCGATGCCTTCGGTCGCGACTCGGGCCTTGCGATCATTCCGGCACCGCGCCTGTTGCCACGGATCATCAAGGTACCGGAAGAGGTGGGGGGCGCTGGCGATAACTATGTATTCCTTTCGTCGATGATCCACGCCCACGCCGATGACCTGTTCCAGGGCATGAAGGTCAAGGGCTGCTACCAGTTCCGCCTGACCCGTAACGCCGACCTGGCGCTGGACTCCGAAGACGTCGAAGACTTGGCCCGCGCCCTGCGCGGCGAGCTGTTCTCCCGTCGCTACGGTGATGCGGTGCGCCTGGAAGTGGCGGACACCTGTCCGAAGCACCTGTCCGACTACCTGCTCAAGCAGTTCAACCTGAGCGAGACCGAGCTGTACCAGGTCAATGGCCCGGTGAACCTGACGCGCCTGTTCAGCATTACTGGCCTGGACAGCCACCCGGAGCTGCAATACACGCCGTTCACCCCGCAGATCCCGAAACTGCTGCAAAACAGCGAGAACATCTTCAGTGTGGTGAGCAAGCAGGACATTCTGCTGCTGCACCCGTTCGAGTCCTTCACCCCGGTGGTCGACCTGCTGCGCCAGGCCGCCAAGGACCCGCACGTGCTGGCTGTGCGCCAAACCCTGTACCGCTCCGGCGCCAACTCCGAAATCGTCGATGCGCTGGTAGACGCCGCGCGTAACGGCAAGGAAGTGACGGCGGTGATCGAACTGCGGGCGCGGTTCGACGAAGAGTCCAACCTGCAACTGGCCAGCCGTCTGCAAGCCGCCGGTGCGGTGGTGATCTACGGCGTGGTCGGCTTCAAGACCCACGCCAAGATGATGCTGATCCTGCGCCGCGAAGCCGGTGAGATCGTGCGCTACGCCCACTTGGGCACCGGCAACTACCACGCCGGCAACGCCAAGCTCTACACCGACTACAGCCTCCTGACCTCCGACGATGCCTTGTGTGAAGACGTCGGCAAGCTGTTCAGCCAGTTGATCGGCATGGGCAAGACCCTGCGCATGAAGAAACTGCTGCACGCGCCGTTCACCCTGAAGAAGGGCATGCTCGACATGATTGCCCGCGAGACCCAGTTCGCCCTCGAAGGCAAGCCGGCGCACATCATCGCCAAGTTCAACTCGCTGACCGATCCGAAGATCATCCGCGCGCTGTACAAGGCCAGCCAGTCGGGTGTGCGTATCGATTTGGTGGTGCGTGGCATGTGCTGCCTGCGGCCGGGCATCGCCGGGGTCTCCCATAACGTCCACGTGCGTTCGATCATCGGGCGCTTCCTGGAGCACACGCGGGTGTTCTACTTCCTCAATGGCGGCGAGGAGCAGATGTTCCTCTCCAGTGCCGACTGGATGGAGCGCAACCTCGACAAGCGTGTGGAGACCTGCTTCCCGGTGGAAGGCAAGAAACTGATCATGCGGGTCAAGAAGGAGCTGGAAAGTTATCTCACCGATAACACCCACAGCTGGAGCCTGCAGTCGGACGGGCGCTACGTGCGCAACACCCCGACCGGCAACCAGAACCCGCGCAGCGCCCAGGCGACGTTGCTGGAGAAGCTGGGCAGCCCGATTCTGACGGTGAACTAAAAACCGACGCGGTCAAAAATGTGGGAGCGGGCTTGCTCGCGAAAGCGGTGGATCAGTCGATGAATCTGTTGACTGACACTCCGCCTTCGCGAGCAAGCCCGCTCCCACATTTGTTTTGTGGCGTTGGATTGTTCCCACGCTCTGCGTGGGAATACATCCTGTGACGCTCCGCGTCACTCACTCATATCAGCGCACGTTCAGCGTGAACCCAACCCGCGTCAGCCACTCGGCTTCCTGTGCGAAATCCGCCTGGGTCAGCTGGTTTTCATCCAGCCAGTTCTTCGGGAATACCACGTCCAGGCTGTCGGCATTGGCCCGCAGGACCACTTGCGGCATTTCCTGGGTACCACGGATGTGGTGGAACAGGATCGCAAACCGCAGCAGCGCGCACAGGCGAATCAGCTTGATGCCCTCGGCACCGAACTCGGCAAACTTGTCCCGGGGGATGTTGCGGCGGTGGCCGCGTACCAGCAGCGCGAGCATCTGCTGGTCTTCACGGGAGAAACCCGCCAGGTCCGAGTGCTCGATCAGGTAGGCGCCGTGCTTGTGGTAATGGTAGTGGGCGATGTCCAGCCCCACTTCATGGACCTTGGCCGCCCAGCCCAGCAGTTCACGCCACACGCCGTCTTCCAGGTCCCAATCCGCTGCGACCTGGTCGAAAGCATGCAGCGCCTTGCGTTCAACCCGCGCCGCCTGTTCCAGGTCGACGTGGTAACGCTCCATCAACGAGCTGAGGGTGCGCTCACGGACGTCTTCATGATGATGACGGCCCAGCAGGTCGTAGAGCACCCCTTCACGCAGGGCGCCATCGCAGTGGTCCATGCGTTGCAGTTCGAGGGCGTCGAAAATCGCTTCGAGAATCGCCAGGCCCGCCGGGAAAATGGTGCGGCGATCAGGCTTGATGCCTTCGAAGTCGATCTTCTCGGCATCCCCCAGC
>NZ_JACARK010000234.1:0-1277 GCF_013386655.1 Pseudomonas sp. K5002
CGCGCCAGGCTGTTCTGCTGATAGGTGGTCTGGCCCAGGTCGTGCACTGCGCCGCGCAGGCGGCTGAGGGGGCGGGTGATGGACAACGTCACCAACAGGCTGAACAGGGTCAGCACCACCAGCGCAATCGCCAGGGCACTTAACGGCCAGAGTAGGCTGCTGCGGTGCCAGGCGTCCAGTTCCGGGTGGGGAATGCGGTAGATCAGCAGGTAGGTGTCGCCGGTTTTTTCGCTGGTGTACTCGGCGGTCAGCCGGCGCCAGGGCAGGTGGCGGTCCTGGCTGTCGTTTTGCCGGGCTTCGAGGGCGGCGGCGCGGCGCGGGAAGGTGCCGCGCACCACAGGCTCGCCGCTTTCGTTAAGCACTTGCACGTCAATGTGGTACTGACGCTTGCGCTGCTGCAGCAGCTCCTGGGCGGCGTCCTCGCCCTGGGCCTCGTAAAGCTGCGTCCATTCCTGCGCGAGGTTATTGAGCCCAGGGTGGCGGCTGAGAATCCAGGCGTCCTGGTTGAGCATATGCCCAAGCAGGATCGACAACCCGGCAACCAGGGCGATGGCCAGCCAGAAGCTGGCAAGGACGCGCCAGAACAATGAACGCACAAGAAATCCTCAAACAGGAAAAGCCCAGCGGCGGTGGCCACTGGGCTGGGAGTGAAGCTAGATCATTATTGCGCTTTTTGCGGCTGCTGGGCTTTCCAGGCCTGGAATTCCTTCCACTCGGCGCGGCGCTCGGCTTGTTTCTTCACGATCTCGTCGAATTTCTTCTGTTGATCGGGTTTCAGCACGGCACGGATGTCGGTCTGGGTTTTCTGCTTGGCGGCCGCCATTTCGTCTTTCATGGCTTTCTGATCTGCGGCTGGCAGTTTGTCCAGGTACTTGCGCACCAACTCTTTGCGAGCGTGCCATTGCTGGCCCATCAACTTGCCGATCTGCTGGCGCTGTTCAGGGCTCAGGTCCAGCTGGCTGAAAGGGCCACCTTTGCCCCGCATGCCGTGTTCACCGCCGTGACCTGGGCCACCCATCATGTGGCCTTCAGGACCGCCCATCGGGCCTGGGCCTTCTGGCGCAGCGGCCATGGCAACGGTTGGCAGGGCAGCAGCGAACATCAAAGCGATAAGGGTCTTGCGCATGGTGATTCTCCTGTCTCTATTCCGGTGAGTCCGGATGTGAGTAGATTACGGAGATCAAGGTCAGCGGCAGTCAGGGTACGGTAAAGCTTGGGTAAAGAGGATTTTGGGCGGGGCTGACAAAACTATTGGCGACCGTAGCAGCTGTCGAGCC
>NZ_JACARK010000235.1:0-12013 GCF_013386655.1 Pseudomonas sp. K5002
TGTCGTTGAACTACCTGTCGCTGAGCGAGCAAGGCCAGGGCGCCGCCGCGCTGCGTGAACTGCTGCGCCTGTATGGCGACAGCAACGACGCCGCCCTGCAATTGCAGATCGAAGGCCTGCGGGAAGTCAGCAGCAAGGCGGTGACCCGGCGCCTGCCGATGCCCGGCCCGATCGTGTTTGGCCGCGGCCTTGAGATCACTCTGGAATTTGATGAAAACGCGTTCCGCGGCACCGGCGTGTTCCTGCTCGGTGCGGTGTTTGAACGGTTCCTGGCACGCTATGTGTCGATCAACAGTTTTACCGAGACGGTGATCCGTACCACCGAACGCGGCGAGATCATGCGATGGAAAGCCAAGCCCGGACGCCGTCCGACCCTGTGAGTACCCTGGATGCGATGCATCAGGAGCCCTGGGAATATGACTTCTTCCAGGCGCTGCGGCGCATCGAGTGCGAATCGCCGGACCTGCCACGCCTGGGGCACTCCCTGCGCCTGGCGGATGACCCGCTGCGTCTCGGGCAGCAGGCCGATTGCACCTTTGCGCCGGCCACATTGGCCTCGGTCGAACCTGGGGCTGAAGGCCAGCCGGCACGGCTGGAGCAGTTCTTCTTCGGCCTCGGCGGCCCCAACGGCCCGCTGCCGCTGCACATCACCGAGTACGTGCGTGAGCGCCAGCGCAACAACGCCGACAGCACCAGCAAGCGCTTCCTGGATGTGTTCCACCACCGCCTGTTGACCCTGTTTTATCGCGCCTGGGCCGAGGCGCGGCCTACCGTCAGCCATGATCGCCCGGACGATGACTACTGGTCGGCGCGCCTCGCCGCATTGAGCGGTCGCGGCACCCCGAGCCTGCTCAACCAGGGCCTGATCCCCGACACGGCGAAGCTGCATTACAGCGGCCACCTGTCGGCACAAACCCGCTATCCGGACGGCCTGAAGGCGATTCTCGGCGAGTACTTCGGCCTGCCGGTGGAGATCGAAGAGTACATCGGCCAATGGCTGGAGCTGCCCGAACGCAGCCGCGTGAGTGTCAGCGCCAACCAGCTGGGCGTGGACTTTTGCCTGGGCAGCCATGTGTGGGACCGCCAGCATAAATTCCGCATCCGCCTGGGCCCGCTGAAGCTCGATGACTACATGGGCATGCTGCCCGGCAGCCAGCCGTTCAACGAGCTGGTGGCGTGGGTCGCCGAGTACCTGGGCCACGAACTGGACTGGGACCTGAACCTGGTTCTGCAACAACCGGAAGTGCCGGCCCTGCAACTCAACGGCCAGTTCCGCCTGGGCTTCAACACCTGGCTCGGCCAACCCGAGCATGACGCCAACGACCTAATCCTGGCCCGGCATTACGCCGAACACGCCAACACCTCAAGGAATCCAGAGCATGGGTGAAATCAGTCGCGCCGCACTGTTCGGCAAACTCAACAGCGTGGCCTACAAGGCCATCGAAGCCGCCACCGTGTTCTGCAAGCTGCGGGGCAACCCGTACGTGGAACTGGCCCACTGGTTTCACCAGTTGCTGCAACTGCAGGACTCTGACCTGCACCGCATCATTCGACAGTTCAATGTCGAGCCGGCGCGTCTGGCCCGCGACCTGACCGAAGCCCTGGACCGCCTGCCCCGTGGCTCGACGTCGATCACTGACTTGTCGTCCCATGTGGAAGAAGCGGTCGAGCGTGGCTGGGTCTACGGCAGCCTGATGTTTGGCGAAAGCCAGGTGCGCACCGGTTACCTGGTGCTGGGAATTCTCAAGACGCCGAGCCTGCGCCATGCGCTGTTGGGCTTGTCCGGTGAGTTCGACAAGATCAAGGCCGAAGCCCTGAGCGAACGCTTTGATGAATACGTCGGCGACTCGCCCGAAAATGCACTGAGTGCCAGCGACGGTTTCAACGCCGGTGCTGTACCGGGCGAGGCCAGCGGCGCCATGGCCCCGAGCGCGATGGGCAAGCAGGAAGCCCTCAAGCGCTTCACCGTCGACCTGACCGAACAGGCCCGTAGCGGCAAGCTCGACCCGATCGTCGGGCGTGACGAAGAGATCCGCCAACTGGTGGACATCCTCATGCGTCGCCGCCAGAACAACCCGATCCTTACCGGTGAAGCCGGCGTCGGCAAGACCGCCGTGGTCGAAGGCTTCGCCCTGCGCATCGTCGCCGGCGACGTACCACCCGCGCTGAAAGATGTGGAACTGCGCAGCCTCGATGTCGGCCTGCTGCAAGCCGGCGCCAGTATGAAAGGCGAGTTCGAACAGCGCCTGCGTCAGGTCATCGAAGACGTCCAGGCCTCGCCGAAACCAATCATCCTGTTTATCGACGAAGCCCACACCCTGGTAGGTGCCGGTGGCGCCGCCGGGACCGGTGACGCGGCCAACCTGCTTAAACCCGCCCTCGCCCGCGGCACCTTGCGTACCGTGGCCGCCACCACCTGGGCCGAGTACAAGAAGCACATCGAAAAAGACCCGGCCCTGACCCGTCGCTTCCAGGTGGTGCAAGTGGCCGAGCCGTCTGAAGAAAAGGCGTTGCTGATGATGCGCGGCGTGGCTTCGACCATGGAAAAACACCATCAGGTGCAGATCCTCGACGAAGCGCTGGAAGCGTCAGTGAAGCTGTCCCACCGCTACATTCCGGCGCGTCAATTGCCGGACAAATCCGTGAGCCTGCTGGACACCGCCTGCGCCCGCGTCGCCATCAGCCTGCACGCGGTGCCGGCAGAAGTCGACGACAGCCGCCGCCGTATCGAGGCACTGGAAACCGAGCTGCAAATCATCGCCCGCGAGCACGCGATCGGCATCGCCATCGGTGCGCGCCAGACCAACAGCGAAGCGCTGCTGAGCGCCGAACGCGAGCGCCTGGCCACCCTGGAAAGCCGTTGGGCCGAAGAGAAAACCCTGGTGGATGAGTTGCTCGCCACCCGTGCGACGTTGCGCGAAAAATCCGGTGTCGTGGACAGCGGCGATGATCAATTGCGTGCCCAATTGGTAGACCTGCAACAACGCCTCAGCACCCTGCAAGGCGAAACCCCGCTGATCCTGCCGACCGTGGACTACCAAGCGGTGGCCTCGGTGGTCGCCGACTGGACCGGCATCCCGGTGGGCCGCATGGCCCGCAACGAACTGGAGACGGTGCTCAACCTCGACCAGCACCTGAAGAAACGCATCATCGGCCAGGACCACGCCTTGCAGATGATCGCCAAGCGCATCCAGACCTCCCGCGCCGGCCTCGACAACCCGAGCAAGCCGATTGGCGTGTTCATGCTCGCCGGCACCTCCGGCGTGGGCAAGACCGAAACCGCCCTGGCCCTGGCCGAAGCCATGTACGGCGGTGAGCAGAACGTGATCACCATCAACATGAGCGAGTTCCAGGAAGCCCACACCGTGTCCACCCTCAAGGGTGCGCCACCGGGCTACATCGGCTATGGCGAAGGTGGCGTGCTGACCGAAGCCGTGCGGCGCAAACCCTACAGCGTGGTGCTGCTGGACGAGGTGGAAAAAGCCCACCCGGACGTGCATGAAATCTTCTTCCAGGTGTTCGACAAAGGCGTGATGGAAGACGGCGAAGGCCGGGTGATCGACTTCAAGAACACCTTGATCCTGCTGACCACCAACGCCGGTACCGAGCTGATTTCCCAGGTCTGCAAAGACCCGGCGAACATCCCCGAGCCCGAGGAAATCGCCAAGGCCCTGCGCCAGCCGCTGCTGGAGATTTTCCCGCCGGCGCTGCTCGGCCGCCTGGTGACCATTCCGTACTACCCGCTGAGCGACGAGATGCTCAAGGCGATCACCCGTCTGCAACTCAACCGCATCAAGAAGCGCGTGGAGAACACCCACAAAGTCGCCTTCGATTACGACGACGACGTGGTCGACCTGATCGTGTCCCGCTGCACCGAAACCGAAAGCGGCGGGCGGATGATCGACACCATCCTCACCAACAGCCTGCTGCCGGACATGAGCCGCGAATTCCTCACCCGCATGCTCGAAGGCAAGGCGCTGGCGGGGGTGCGGATCAGCACGCGGGATAACGAATTGCACTACGACTTCAACGATTGACCTGACGGAATGCGATCAAAACTGTGGGAGCGGAGCCGGTTCCTACAGTTATTACGCTATTTACGGGTTAACCGATGTTATTCAACCAAGCCTCACGCCTGGCCAAGATCACCAGCCCCCTGGGGCCGGATGTGCTGCTGCTCAATGAAATGGGTGGCGGCGAAGAGCTGGGTCGGCTGTTCAATTTCGAACTGCAGCTGACCTCGCTGGACGCCAACATCGACCTCAACCAGTTGCTGGGCAAGCCCATGAGCCTGAACCTGCAACTGGCGGACGGTGGCGAGCGACACTTCCACGGCATCGTCGCCCGCTGCAGCCAGAACATCGACCAGGGCCAGTTCGCCAGCTATCAGGTGACTTTGCGCCCGTGGTTGTGGCTGCTGAGCCGCACCTCCGACTGCCGGATTTTCCAGAACCTGAGCATCCCGCAGATCATCAAGCAGGTGTTTCGCGACCTGGGTTTTTCCGACTTCGAAGACGCCTTGAGCCGCCCGTACCGCGAGTGGGAATACTGCGTGCAGTACCGCGAGACCAGCTTCGATTTCGTCAGCCGCCTGATGGAACAGGAAGGCATCTACTACTTCTTCCGCCACGAGCAGGACCGCCACGTGCTGGTGCTGGCCGATGCCTACGGTGCCCACGCCAACGTGCCCGGCTACGCCTCGGTGCCTTACTACCCCAAGGACGAGCAGCAGCGCGAACGCGACCATATGCACAACTGGCACCTGGCACAGGAAGTACAACCCGGCTCCCTTGAGCTCAACGACTACGACTTCCAGCGCCCCAGCGCGAGCATCGACGTGCGCTCGGCCATGCCGCGCCCGCACACCGCCGGCGACTACCCGCTGTACGACTACCCCGGCACCTACGTCAAAAGCGAAGACGGCGAACACTACGCCCGCACCCGCATCGAAGCCCTGCAAACCCTGCACGAACAAGTGGAGTTCAGCGGCAATGCACGCGGCCTGGGTTCCGGCCACCTGTTCAGCCTCACCGGCTTCAGTCGCCGCGACCAGAACCGCGAATACCTGATCGTCGGCGCCCGCTACTACATCTCCCAGGAAAGCCTCGAAAGCGGCGGTGGCGCGCCTTCGGCGCAGTTCGAAAGCACCCTTACCTGCATCGACGCGCAACAGAGTTTCCGCCCACTGGCCAACACCTACCGGCCCATCGTCAAAGGCCCGCAGACCGCGCTGGTGGTGGGCCCCAAGGGCGAAGAAATCTGGACCGACCAATATGGCCGGGTCAAGGTGCATTTCTATTGGGACCGCCACGACCAGTCCAACGAAAACAGCTCATGCTGGATTCGCGTATCGCAGTCCTGGGCCGGAAAAAACTGGGGCTCGATGCAGATCCCGCGGATCGGCCAGGAAGTGATTGTGAGCTTCCTGGAAGGCGATCCCGACCGGCCGATCATCACCGGCCGCGTGTACAACGCCGAGCAGACCGTGCCTTACGACTTGCCGGAAAACGCCACCCAAAGCGGGATGAAAAGCCGCTCCAGCAAAGGCGGCACGCCGGCCAACTTCAATGAAATCCGCATGGAGGACAAGAAGGGGTTGGAGCAGTTGTACATCCATGCCGAGCGTAATCAGGACATCGTGGTGGAGGTGGATGAGAGCCACTCGGTGGGGCATGACCGGAACAAAAGCATCGGGCATGACGAGACGGTGACGATTGGGAACAATCGAGTGCGCATCGTCAAGCATCAAGACATCCTCTCGGTGGGCCAGAGAAAGACCGACAGCATCAGCCAGAGCTACGTGATTGAAGTGGGCGAAAACCTGCGATTGGTCTGCGGTAAAAGCATCCTGGAGTTGAACGCCAGCGGGCAGATCAACCTGAGTGGCGTAAATATCAGCTTCCACGCCAGCGGCGATGCCGAATTCAATACCGGCGGCGTCCTGCACCTGAACAACGGCGGCGGCCCCGGCGCAACACCCGATGGTCAGGGCATGAAAGCCAGCATCGACGCCAATATCAAAGCCGCGTTCCCCGCGCCTAAAAGCTCCTGACGAGACCTGTTTTCCATGACGTACCGAATTAACGAATTTCAGTTCCAACTGCCAGCCGGCGAGCTGCAGGACGCTACGATCAATATCCTCAAGTTCCCCGAGCTGGGCACTTCCTTGATCATCAGCCGCAGCTTCCTCACCGATGGCGAAACCCTGCACAGCAACTTCGACGAACAGCTCAAACGCCTGGAAAAACAGGTGCAGGATTTGCGCTATCAACCGGGCGTCGGTGTCCGTCTAGGTGCAACAAAGGAAGTAGAAGGCATAGAGCTCCGCAGCCAGTTCAGCAAGGGCAGTGACAAGGTGTTCCAGTACCAACTGGCTCTGGTAATCCCGGGCACACGCAAGATGCTCGCCTTGAGTTATGTGAAGGCAGACAAGCTGGGCGATGCCGAGGCGGCGCACTGGGCGACGATCAAAAACTCATTGTCGTTCGACGCGATTTCCTGATGGGCACCATGCATGTCTGATGCTCTATGGGCCGCTCGCATGGGCGACGCGCTCTCCCACACCTCAATGATGGCCGACATCCTCGGCGGTGTGTTGGAGGTGGCGGCCAATATCGCGATCACTGCAGTAGCGACTGCTGCCGTGGTGGCTGCTACCGGTATCACCGTCGCTACCGGCGGACTCGGATGCGTCCTGCTCGGCGCAGTGGTGGGCACAGTTGTCGGCCTTCTCATGAGCAAGAGCGGGGCGGACAAAGGCCTCACCAATTTATGCGACAGCTTCAGCAACGCCCTGTTTCCGCCCACGGTACAGGCGAATATTCTCACCGGTGCCACCGATACCCTGACCAACAACCTTCCCGCCGCACGTGCCGCGGGAGCGATCAGCTCGCATGTCGCGCCAGCCGGAACCGAACTGGAAGAACCCGCACCCGAACCAGAAGCCAGTTATCTGGATATGGCCGAGAGCTTCTTCTCCCAAATGTGGCGCCCCACGGTGGCTACTCCCACACCAGGAGCCGTGCCCAAGCCTCTGGACTTGGTCACCTGCATGAAGCATCCACCGATGCCTCCGCAGTTCCTGGCCGAGGGTTCGGATAAGGTCACGATCAATGGCCAGCCTGCGGTGCGCAGTGGTGATCGTAGTACCTGCGATGCAACAGTGGTGTCGTCCGGGTTGATTTCATCGAACGTGACCATTGGCGGCGGGTCAGTGGTGGTGCGGGAAATACGCAGTGGCAAGACGCCGGGCGTGGGGTTGGCGGTCACCGCGTTACTGATGCTCAAGGGCGGCAAGGGCAAGTTCTTCAGCAAGTTGCCGTGCATGCTGATTGGCGGGGCTACTTCGATGGCCGTCAGCAGCGCGATGGACGCGATGACCAACGCTGCCATGGGCTCGTCGAATCCGGTGCATGCTGCAACGGGAGCGAAGGTGCTGGGCGGCACCGATGAACTGGATTTTGTACTGCCCGCCATCCTGCCGATTGACTGGCAACGCTTCTACAACAGCCGCGACGAACGCCCAGGCACACTGTTCGGTACAGGCTGGAGTGTGGCTTATGAAGTATGCGTCGAAATCCAACCTCATCCAGAAGGCGGTGAAGCGCTGGTCTACACCGACGAGCAGGGGCGCCCTATCGACATGGGCTCGATCCCGTTGGGGGGGGCGGTGTTCAGCCCCGGCGAAGGGCTCTCTGTGCGTCGGCACCTCAACGGGCAGTTGCTGATTGAAAGTGACGACGGCCTATATCGTTTGTTTGAGCCCACAGCCAACCCGTCGCTGCTGCGCCTGATTCAACTTGGCGACCGCAACGACAACCGCATTCATCTCGACTACGACCAGGCCGGACGCCTGGTACGCCTGCGCGATACCTTCGACTTGGTGCAGGTCGAGTTGATACGCGAACATGAGCACGTCACTCGCGTCGAACGCCTATTCCCAGATCAACGTCGCGAAGTGCTCGTCAGCTACGGCTATGACGCCAGGGCCAATCTGGCAGAGGTGCGCGATGCCTCTGGCCAGGTGCAGCGGCGCTTCACGTACGATGCCGGGCACCGAATGGTGGAGCATCAGTTACCCACCGGGTTGCGGTGCTTCTATGAATGGGCACTGATTGAAAACTCAGAGTGGCGAGTCGTCCGACACTGGACCGATGAAGGTGACTCCTACCAGTTCGACTATGACTTGAAGGCGGGCCTCACCCGTATCATCGACGGCTTACAGCGCGTCAGCACCCGACATTGGAATACTCAGCACCAGATCATTCAATACAGCGATAAGCTGGGGCAAACCTGGCTGTTCGAGTGGAATGACGAACGCCAACTTCTCAGCGCCACCGACCCGCAAGGTGGACGCTATGAATACAAGCATGATGACGCCGGCAACCTGATCGGCGAAACGGACCCGTTGGGCCGCAGCGATTCAACGTTGTGGCTTGAACACTGGGCGTTACCCCTGGTGGAGACCGACGCCGCCGGCAACAGTTGGCAGTATCGCTATGATCCTCGCGGCAATTGCGTTGCCGAAACCGACCCGCTGGGCCACATCACCCGCTATCGCTATGACGCCCACGGCCAGGTCGTGGAAATCATCGACGCCTCCGGTAAAAGCAAAAAACTGCGTTGGAATCCGTTCGGGCAATTGGTCGAACACATTGATTGCTCGGGTTATCCCACGCGTTTCAGCTACGACGAGCGCGGCTATCTGCAGGTGATCACCGACGCGCTTGGCGAGCGCACTCAATTCAGCTACGACCTCCAGGGGCGCTTACTCAGCAACCAACTGCCGGACGGTCGCATCGAGCTGTTTCAACGCGATGTCAGCGGCCAACTCGTGGGGTACACCGACCCTGCCGGACATACCACGCTCTACCAGCACAATCGACGTGGCCAGATAAGCCTGCGCACCGACGCTCATGGCCGGCAGGTGAAGTTCGGCTATGACAGCTATGGGCGCCTGCAAGCACTGACCAACGAGAACGGCGAACGTTATCTCTTTGCCTGGGACGCCGGGGATCGGCTGACTGAGCAGCAAGACCTCGATGGCAGTGCCAAAAGCTACACCTACAATCCACTGGACCATATCACCACGGTGACCGCCACTCCGGCCCCCTACGGCAACGGGCTAGGCCTGGTTCCCGAGACGCCGCCAGCGCCCATTGTCCATCAAATGGAACGTGACGCAGTAGGTCGGCTGATCGCCAAAACCACCGACGATGGGCGCACCGACTACGCCTACGACCCGCTGGACCAGCTCACCGCCGTCACCTTCACCGACCTGCTGGGCAATACCCAAGCCCTTGGTTTCGCTTACGACGCCCTCGGCCAAATGCTTGCCGAACAGAGTTCTATGGGCACCCTGCAGCACCACTACGACGAACTCGGTAATCTTATCCAGACCCAGATACCCGACGGACGCTGGCTCAATCGCCTGTACTACGGCAGCGGTCACTTGCATCAGGTCAATCTCGACGGCCAGGTCATCAGCGACTTTGAACGCGACCGCCTGCACCGCGAAGTACTGCGCACCCAAGGCCGACTCAGCACCCGCAGTGAGTATGACCGCAGCGGCCGTCTACGCTCACGCCAACACCGCCTTACAGGCCTGCCATCGTTGATGCCAGCGACAGCGCAAAAGCAGTTCGAGTATGACCCTGCCGACAACTTGGTCGGCAAGTTCGACCAGCAATCTGCCATACAACATCGCCAACTGCTGCACTACGATGCCACTGGCCGCATCATCGCCAGCCAGGACAGCCTGCACGGCCAGCGCGAAACGTTTGCCTACGATGCCGCCGCCAACCTGCTGGATGGCCCGCAGTCAGGCGCTGGGCTGGTCGTGCATAACAAACTGCTGACCTATCAGGACAAGCGTTATCGCTATGACGCGTTCGGTCGGATGATCGAAAAACGCAGCGCAGCGCGTGGCTTGCAACGCTTCGCCTACGATGCAGAAAGCCGGCTGATTGAAGTGCGCAATGAAAACGGCAGCGTAGTCAGGATGATCTACGACCCGTTGGGCCGACGCATTGAGAAAAACGAACATGGCAACGACGGCTATCCCCTGGGGGGAACCCGGTTTACCTGGGATGGGCTGCGGTTATTGCAGGAGCATAAACACAGCCAGACCAGTCTTTACATCTATGAAGATGAAGGCAGCGAACCCTTGGCTCGCGTTGACGGCACCGGGCCGCTGCAGAAAATCCGCTACTACCACAACGACCTCAACGGACTGCCGGAGCAACTGACTGAAGCTGACGGGCATAATGTCTGGCGCGCGACATATCGTGTGTGGGGCAATACGGTTGAGGAAGTGCGCGAGCCGTACTACATCGAAGAACAGAACCTGCGCTTTCAGGGGCAGTATCTGGACCGGGAGACGGGGCTGCATTTCAATACTTTCAGGTTTTATGATCCGGACGTGGGACGGTTTACGACACCGGATCCGATTGAGTTTGACGGCGGGCTCAATTTTTATCAGTACGCCCCCAATCCAATATCCTGGATTGATCCATGGGGACTGGCCCCCGAGCTTTATTACCTGATTGCGAAAAAGGACGGCTTTTATGACGAGATGGCATGGGGCCATAAAAAGCCAATAGGCCAAGTCTATTTGAAAAAAGGTGAAGTTTGGAAAGTCGGTGAAACCGTCAATCCGAATCGGCGATATACCCAAAAGTGGCTGAAATCCAAAAATCTTGCCTACAAAAGGGTTATGGCAGCACCGACGAAGGGCAATATGCAGGTATGGGAAAGATTAAAAATCGGAAAATATTTTAAACGCCGAGGAAAACTACCCCCGGGCAACAAATGCAGGCACTGACATAAGGAATACTTTATGCGAGTCGATACGACATCGGACTCACCGAGTTGGACAAAGGTCTTTGAAATCACCGACGAGCTAAATGGCCTGAGTGAGATTCTTGAAAAAAAGTATCCCACCCTCGACTGGGAACTGGCGGTCTGCATGCGATGCCTGCCGAAGAACCTGGAACGAAAAACATTTTGCCGTTATTACGCAAAAGACAAAATGTTCGGTCTGGATATCGCCATGGACGAGGAAGATTTTGTTCCACTGAAAAAAGACATAGCTGCTCAGCGCAAATTAATAGGTGCGGCATTCATTACATTTTTTGTTGAAAGTATTAAGAAATACGAGAAAAAACTCCCCAATCTGCAACCGGTATCGGCGCAACTAATTGCGGATGTACAGCAATGGTGTATTGAGAACGAGTGGACAGCTTGAAGCTCAACGATTGAGCAAGGATTGCCCACCCACAAAAAATGGGCACCCGACCCAGTCGGCGTGCCCATTTTTCATCCCGCGCTCACACTCGCATGTGCGTAGCGCGTTCTACATGACTTACGGATTGACGCTGTCTTTAAGCGACTTGCCTGGCTTGAACGCAACGGTGTTGCTCGCCTTGATTTTCACCGGCTCGCCGGTTTGCGGGTTTTTGCCGGTGCGGGCGCCGCGGTGGCGCTGCAGGAAGGTGCCGAAGCCTACCAGGGTGACGCTGTCCTTGCGATGCAGCGCGCCGGTGATTTCTTCGAGTACGGCGTTGAGTACGCGGTTGGCCTGTTCTTTGGTCAGGTCTGCTTTTTCTGCAATAGCGGCTGCGAGTTCTGGTTTACGCATAAGTGAAGCCTCTTTGACGGTTTTTTGTTGTTATGTCCGTGCTGCTCTCTATCGGAGCAGCGCCCAAGGCGCCGCAGGCTCTACTCTGCGGCAGACGGGAGTGAGGATGGCATGCCATCGGGGCCTGCGCCAGTCTCACGGCGACCTTTCTACGGTCAAAATGATGCTTATTCCGACAGAACGACCAGCATTTACGCCAGCAGCGGCGGAAGTTCTTTGTTGAGGGCCAGTTTTTCCATCACGGCCGTGCCGGTCAGGGCGTACCCCAGCAGTCGGCCGCTGGCGTCGCGGCACAGGGCCTTGATGTCGCCGCCCTGCCCTTCGACGCTCCACACGCCTTCGGTGCCCCGTGGCGGTGGCGAGACGCCCAGCGGG
>NZ_JACARK010000236.1:0-5307 GCF_013386655.1 Pseudomonas sp. K5002
GTTGCGACGCGGGATGTCCTGGTAATTGCCCTGACGCGGTTCCTGGGTCTGGCGCACGGTATCCGGGCGACCCTGGATCGGCAGGTTATTGGCCGGCTGCGGCGCCGGGTGCGGCGGTTGCTGCTGGTTGCCTTGTGGACGACCTTGCCACTGGCCACCCCCATTCGGGCGCTCGACATTCTGGTTCTGCGGCCGTGGCTGATTGTTTTCGAAATGCTGATTCTGCGGACGCGGCTGATTGTTCTCGGGCCGAGGGGCTTCAGGACGCGGTTGATTATTTTGTGGTCGCGGTTGGTTGTTCTGCGGCCGAGGCTGATTATTGCCTGGATGCCCTTCCGGGCCTCTTTCATGCTGACCACCGCCTTCCTGGCGTGGCGGGTCGTCGGCCATCACTTGCGCACCAACGCTCATCATCAGCAAACCAACACCTGCCAAACGCCAGATGCGCTTCATGCTATTCCTCACTGCGGATTAGGGCCTACACGTAAGACTGGAAAACCGGGGCCCGGTTCTGCGAGAGGTTATCAGTCACGAGAAGTATTTTCGCAGGCAATAAAAAGGGGCGACCCGTCGGTCGCCCCTTGAGAACTTCGTCCTGGCTCAACGCTTTTGACGTTGGCTCACCTCACGCCGTCTTGTGGACAGTGTGCAGCCCGGGGGCCGGGGCAACCCTGTGGGGTTGGCGGCCGCAGCCGGCCTTATTGGCGGGCTGCAGTGGACTGTATGTCCGGGCAGTGATTCTGTTGATAACTCTACGCCTCGGCCTCGGGCAGATGATTGCGAAGATTGCGTCAATAAACAGTGCTTGCGCAATTTTTAACCCTGGATAGATAATTCACCGCAATAGTTACGACAAAGGCCAGCCCCATGAGCAAACTTGACCGATACGACCTGAGTATTTTGGCGGAATTGCAGCGCGACGCGAGGATCTCCAACCAGGAGTTGGCCGAGCGCATCGGCCTGTCGCCTTCGCCGTGCTCACGCCGGGTCAAGCAACTCGAAGACGACGGCTACATCGCCCGCCAGGTCGCCTTGCTCGACCGCAAGATGCTCGGCCTGAGTCTCACGGCCTACGTGCTGATCGGCATGGACCGACACACCCCCGAACGTTTCGAGAACTTCGAAGCGGCCATCCGCACCTTGCCGCAAGTGCTGGAATGCAGCCTGGTGACCGGGATGGACGCCGACTATCAGCTGAAAGTGGTGGTGCCAGACATGGATCACTACCAGAAGCTGCTGCTGGGCCACCTGACGCGCATCGAAGGCGTCACCAGCGTGCGCTCAAGCTTTGTGCTGAACCAGGTGCTCAACAGCACCGAGCTGCCGCTGACCCACCTGCGCACTTAAGACCAGCGCGGAACAAATGTGGGAGCGGGCTTGCTCGCGAATGCGGTGTGCCAGGCACCGAATGTGCTGACTGATCCTCCGCATTCGCGAGCAAGCCCGCTCCCACATTTTGACTGTGTTCCCGCAGGGTGGTAAGTCTGCGGCAGACCGACGCAGGTCAATGTCGCGCCGATTGCCCTGGCGTATAATCGGCGCCCTGCCCCAGCCGGAAACGACCCGATGAACTCGATTGATCCCGCCGTGTTTGAAGAATGGATGATGACCGGCCTGGTCAGCATCCTGATCATTTTCATGGGCTTTATCGTCTGGGACCTGGCGAAGAAATCCAAGGCCGGGCGCTTTGGCTCGATGATCCTGTTCTTCGTGCTGGGCCTGGGCGTTGCCGCGTTCATCATCAAGAGCGTGGTGATCGGCCTGATCGAGTCCGGCGCCTTATAAGCGCGCCGGCACTTCTTTCCATTGGCCTTGGTCCAGGCCGTCGATTGACCAGTCACCAATCCGCACCCGCACCAGACGCAACGTCGGCAAGCCTACGGCGGCCGTCATGCGCCGCACCTGGCGGTTACGCCCTTCACGAATCACCAACTCCAGCCAATGGGTCGGCACGCTTTTGCGAAACCGCACCGGCGGATTGCGTGGCCATAGTTGTGGCTCGTCCAGTTGCCGGGCTTCGGCGGGCAGGGTCATGCCGTCGTTGAGCTCCACACCGTCGCGCAGGCGTTGCAGCTGTTCCTCGGTCGGCTCGCCTTCCACCTGCACCCAATAGGTTTTGGCTAATTTGTGCTTGGGGTCCGCGATGCGCGCCTGCAATTGGCCGTCGTTGGTCAGCAGCAATAGGCCTTCACTGTCACGGTCCAGGCGCCCGGCCGGGTAAATGCCGGGGATGTCGATGAAATCCTTGAGGGTCGCCCGCCCGCCTTCATCGCTGAACTGGGTCAGCACATCGAAGGGTTTATTGAACAGGATCAACTTGGGCTCGGCCGGTGGCGCCTTGGCGACACGACGCGGGGCTGACGAAGTTTGCGGACTTTTCACACCGGGGCGGCGGGAAACAGGACGGGCAGGACGGGACATGGCAAAGGAACATCTAACGGTCAGGACCGACAATGCTAGTGGCCTGACCGTTAAATAACCATCCCAACCGTTTAGCGGAACGGCGGCTCGTCGAAGCTGCGCAGTTTGCGCGAGTGCAGCGAGTTGAGTTCGGTGCGCAACAGATCCACCGCCTCGATGCCGATCTTCAAGTGCTGGCTGACCGCACGCTCATAGAACGCGTTGGCCGATCCCGGCAGCTTGATCTCGCTGTGCAGCGGTTTATCCGAGACACACAGCAACGTGCCGTACGGCACCCGCAGGCGGTAGCCCTGGGCGGCGATGGTACCGCTTTCCATGTCCACGGCCACGGCGCGGGACAGGTTGATCAGCGGACGTTCCTGGGCCCAGCGCAGCTCCCAGTTGCGGTCGTCGTAGGTCAGCACGGTGCCGGTGCGCAGGCGCTTTTTCAGCTCTTCGCCTTTCTCGCCGGTGACGTTGGCCGCGGCTTGCTGCAAGGCCATCTGCACTTCGGCCAGGGCCGGGATCGGAATGTTCGGCGGCACTACCCGGTCGAGAATCCCGTCGCGACGCATGTAGGCGTGAGCCAGCACGTAGTCACCGATGGTCTGGGATTGGCGCAGCCCGCCGCAGTGACCAATCATCAGCCAGCAATGCGGACGCAATACGGCGAGGTGGTCGGTGATGTTCTTGGCATTGGACGGGCCGACGCCGATGTTCACCAGGGTCACACCATGGCCGTCGCTCGCCTGCAAGTGGTAAGCCGGCATCTGATAACGGTGCCAGACCACGCCGGCAGCAATGGCAGACGCTTCGCCGTGGTCCATGCTCTTGTCGATGATCACATTGCCCGGCAGCACCATGCGGATAAAGCGCGGGTCGCTGCGCAACTGTTCCAGGCCATGCACGATGAACTGGTCAACGTAGCGGTGGTAGTTGGTCAGCAAAATCCACGGCTGCACATGGCGCCAGTCGCTGCCGGTGTAGTGCACCAGGCGGCGCAGGGAAAAGTCGACACGGGCGGCATCGAACAACGCCAATGGCAGCGGGTCGGTGTTTTCCCAGTCGTACAGGCCGTCGGCGATGCCATCGGTGGCGGCAGACAGGTCGGTACTCGGGAACACCCGCGCCAGCGTGGCGGCAGTTACACCGGAGCCGGCCAGTTCGTCACCCTGCTCCACCACGTACGGGTAGGGAATGTTCTGCTGGCTGACGCCCACTTCCACCGTCACGGTGAAGTCGTGCATCAACGGCACCAGTTGCTCCAGCAGGTATTTGCGGAAGGCCGACGGATGGGTGACGGTAACGCTGTAGGTCCCCGGCAACTGAACCTTGGCATACGCCCGGGTGGTCTGTGGGACTTCGCCCTGCACCAGGTAGGTCAGGCGAAGTTCCGGGTAGCGAAACATCGCACGTTGTTCAGCGTCGGGTTCGACGCGGTCTTTGAGGTAGCGCTTGAGGGCTTGATTGAGCGCGCCAGTGGCACGTTCATGGAGAGCCGCCAGCCGATCCACGGCTTCTTCGGCGGTTTGAACGACAACAAAAGCTTCGGTCACGGTAAGCATCCTGTGTTCTGACTTGCAGGCCTTCATCTTGCCTGTATCCCTGGCGCACTGGAACACCGGAATTGGAATGCGATCAATAATGTGGGAGCGGCGGTGCGACGATTCGACTTGCTCGCGAATGCGGTAGGTCAGCACATGTATTGGCTGATCCACCGCCTTCGCGAGCAAGCCCGCTCGCACATTTTGCCCGCATTCATTCAGAGGATTTGAGGTGTCGACCGGGCGACGATTGCCTCCACATCCACACCCCGCGGCAAGGTGCCATAGACCCGGCCCGACGACTCACCCAGTCGGCTGGCGATAAAGCCATCACTCACACTGGCATTGCCCGCCTCCAGCAGCAGCTTGGCCTGCAACGCCACCGCGATGTCCTCGGTCAATTGCCGGGCACGGTATTGGATGTCCTGGGTGTCCATGAACGCCGACTTCAACTGCTCGATATGCCGCGCCAGGTGCTTGTGGCCATGACCATCCCCCAGCTCGACAAACAGCGCCTCCAATACGCCCGGTTCTTTGGACAGGGCCCGCAGCACATCCAGGCACTGCACATTGCCGGAACCTTCCCACGTCGAGTTGACCGGCGCCTCACGGTACAAGCGCGGCAGGATACTGTCCTCGACATACCCCGCACCGCCCATGCACTCGGCGGCTTCGTTGATCATCGCGGGCGCGCGCTTGCAGATCCAGTACTTGCCCACCGCCGTCACCAGCCGGGCGAATTTGGCTTCCTGTTCGTTATCCAGGTGGTCCAGCGCGCGCCCCATGCGCATGCTCAAGGCCAGGGACGCCTCGCTTTCCAGGGCCAGGTCGGCCAGTACGTTCTGCATCAACGGTTGCTCGCTGAGCACCCGGCCACCTACCAGGCGGTGAGCGCAATGATGGCTGGCCTGGGTCAGCGCCTGGCGCATCAGGGCGCTGGAGCCGACCATGCAATCGAAGCGGGTCATCGCCACCATCTCGATGATGGTCGGTACGCCGCGCCCTTCTTCACCGATCATCCAGGCCAGCGCGCCACGAAACTCCACTTCGCTGGAAGCGTTGGAGCAGTTGCCGAGCTTGTTTTTCAGGCGCTGGATGTAGAACTCGTTGCGGGTGTCATCCGGGCGGTGCCGGGGCAGCAGGAAACAGGTCAGGCCCTTGTCGGTCTGGGCCAGGGTGAGGAAGCCATCGCACATCGGCGCGGAGCAGAACCACTTGTGCCCCACCAGCTCATACGCCTGGCCCGGGCCGCCGGCGCCCACCGGGTAAGCGCGTGTGGTGTTGGCGCGCACGTCGGTGCCACCCTGTTTCTCGGTCATGGCCATGCCGATGGTGGCGCCGGCCTTGTGGGCGATGCCGACGT
>NZ_JACARK010000237.1:0-11734 GCF_013386655.1 Pseudomonas sp. K5002
CTGGCAGACCGCCTGCTGGCCGCGATGCATGCGGCCATTGCCGCCGGGGGCGAAGCCGGGCCGGTGCATTCCGCCGCGCTGGTGGTGGTGGGCGAGCTGACCTGGCCGATCATCAACCTGCGGGTGGATTGGGCCGACGAGCAGCCGATCGCCGAGCTGCAAAAGCTCTGGGACGCCTACCGTCCACAGGTGCAGGACTACATCGACCGCGCCCTCGCCCCGGACCGCTCCCCTGGCTACGGCGTGGCCGGAGACGACCGATGAGCACCAGCCGGGAACTGCTGCAGGCGCTGGTGGGGTTTGATACCACCAGCCGCGAATCCAACCTGAAGCTGATCGAGTTCGTGCGCGATTACCTGGCAGGGTTCGGCGTGCCTTGCGAGTTGATCTACAACGATGAGCGCAGCAAGGCCAATCTGTTCGCCACCCTCGGCCCGGCGAATGTGCCCGGGATTGTGCTGTCGGGGCACACCGATGTGGTGCCGGTGGATGGCCAGCCGTGGACGTTGCCGCCGTTTGAGTTGACCGAACGCGACGGCAAGCTGTTTGGCCGGGGCACGGCGGACATGAAGGGCTACATCGCCTGTGTACTGGCGCTGGTGCCGGCCTTGGCAAGCGCAGACTTGCGCATGCCGGTGCACATCGCCCTGTCCTACGACGAGGAAGTCGGCTGCCTTGGGGTGCGTTCGTTGCTCAAGGTGCTGGAACAATGGCCGGTGAAACCACTGCTGTGCATTATCGGCGAGCCCACCGAGTTGAAGCCGGTGCTGGGCCATAAAGGCAAGCTCGCCATGCGCTGTGAAGTGCATGGCGAGGCCTGCCATTCGGCGTATGCGCCCCAGGGCGTGAATGCGATCGAGTATGCGGCCGAGTTGATTGGTGAGCTGGGGCGAATCGGCCAGCGCCTCAAGGTGCATCAGGACGAGCGCTTTGACCCGCCGTTCAGCACCGTGCAAACCGGGGTGATCTCCGGGGGCAAGGCGTTGAATATCGTGCCTGCCGATTGCCGTTTTGACTTTGAAGTGCGCGCCCTGCCCTCGATGGACCCGGGTGAAGTGGCCGAGGAGCTGCAAGCCTATGCGATGCAGCAGGTGTTGCCGCGGATGCAGGCGGTGAGCCGGCAGAGTGCGATTCGCTTCAGTGAGTTGTCGGCGTACCCGGGGCTGGCCACCGACCAGCGCAGCCAGGCGGCGGAGCTGATTGCGGCGTTTTGCGGCTCGCGGGAATTTGGCACCGTGGCGTTCGGGACCGAGGGTGGGTTGTTTGATGCGGCGGGCATTCCGACGGTGGTGTGCGGGCCTGGGAGCATGGACCAGGGGCATAAGCCGGATGAGTTTGTGAGTGTTGCGCAACTGAAGGCTTGCGATGCCATGTTGTTGCGCATGCTCGACTCGATTCGCGCCTGAAACGCGGGCCAAATGTGGGAGCGGGCTTGCTCGCGAATGCGGTGCGACAGTCACCCGATGTATTGACTGATCCACCGCTTTCGCGAGCAAGCCCGCTCCCACATTTTTAGTTCTGTGTCTAACCTAACAACCGCGCCAGCTCTTCCCGGCAATACTCCACAAACAACTGCACCGGCTTGGTCAACGGCGCCCGCCGCAACCACACCGCCGACAACCCCGACCCCGTCACCGTCTCCGCCAACGGCACGCACACCAGCTTCTGCCCGTCATAGGAATACGGCGAAAACGGCTTGGTCACCAGGATCGAAAACCCGAACCCGCGCCCCACCATCCCCCGCACCATCTCGATCGACGGCGAACTGAAGACAATATTCGGCGTCAGCCCACGCTCTTCAAAGATGCTCACGAAGTACGTCCGGCTCGGCAGCACATCCAGCAAAATCATCGGTTCCAGCACCAAGTCCGCCAACGACACCTTGGCCTGCTGCGCAAACCGGTGATCCGCCGGCAGCAACGCATAGGGTTGCTGCGGCGGCATCAGCGGCGTGGTCTCAATGGCGCTGCCCAGGTCATGCTCAAACAGCATCGCCACATCGATACTGCCGGCCGTCAGCGCCTGCACCAGTTCCTGTTGTTCGCCATCGCGCAGACGGATTTCCACCCCCGGCCAACGCTCCCGGAAACCGGCAATCAAGCGCGGCAAATACAGCGGTGCCACGGTTTCGAAGCAACCGATATCGATCTGCCCCGCCACCACGTCATTGTCTGCCAGGGCGTTCTGCTCAAATTCGTGGGCCACCCGCAGCAGCTCCAGAGCCTTGCGATAGAACCGCGCACCGCTCGGCGTCAGTGACACCCCTTGGGCGTGATGGCGGATAAACAGCTGCACACCGAAGCTGTCTTCCAACTGCTTGATGGCCGTCGACACCGACGGTTGCGCGATATAGAGCTTGCGCGAGGCCTCTGCCACGCTGCCGCACTCGGCCGTGGTTACAAAATATCTGAGCTGGCGCAGGTTATAGGCAGCCATCGGGACCTCCATAAACGTGGGATTTCGCCCCAAACAAGTGCGTGAAAATCGGCTTTTTCACACTGATTCAAGTGCATGCAACATACCGGAGCAAAAAACCCCGCGAGATATTATTTTTAAGGTCTATAGCAACAAACTTACTAATTTACCTCCCTGTGACCATTGCACATGATCACTCCAACAACAAAAGCGACGCACACGCGCCGCCCAGCGAAGTACGTCAACGTACTCACCTTGCCTTGGAGCTCGTCATGGTTACCACTGCAACATCCTCCGCCCCGCTTATCGAAAAACACACGATTGGATACGTGCCCCCGGAAGATCGCCACGGAAAGGTAAGAGACCTGTTCACCCTGTGGTTCGGCGGCAACATCGCGCCGTTGCCCATCGTCACCGGCGCGCTGGCCGTGCAACTGTTCGGCCTTAACCTGGTGTGGGGCATCATCGCCATCCTCGTCGGCCACCTCGTCGGCGGCGTGCTGATGGCGCTGCACTCGGCCCAGGGCCCGCAAATGGGCATCCCGCAAATGATCCAGAGCCGCGCCCAGTTCGGCTCCCTTGGCGCACTGCTGGTGGTGGTGATCGCCGGCGTGATGTACATCGGCTTCTTCGCCTCCAACATCGTACTGGCGGGCAAATCCCTGCACGGCGTCGTCGACGCGATCCCGGTACCGGTAGGCATCGTCATCGGCGCCATCGGCTCGGGGATCATCGGCATCATCGGCTACCGCTTCATCCACGTCCTCAACCGCATCGGCACCTGGGTGCTGGGCGCGGGCATCGTGCTGGGGTTCGGCTACATCTTCACCCATGTGCAGACGGCCGACTTCCTGACACGCGGTAACTTCAACATCTCCGGCTGGCTGGCCACCGTGTCATTGGCGGCGCTGTGGCAGATCGCGTTTGCGCCGTATGTGTCTGACTACTCCCGCTACCTGCCGGCGGATGTGCCGGTGGCGTCGACCTTCTGGACCACCTATCTGGGCACCGTGCTCGGTTCCAGCCTGTCGTTCATCTTTGGTGCGGTTGCGGTACTGGCTACGCCGGTGGGCATGGACACCATGGACGCGGTCAAACTGGCGACCGGCTCCATTGGCTCGCTGATGCTGTTGCTGTTCCTGCTTAGTGTGATCAGCCACAACGCGCTTAACCTGTACGGTGCGGTGCTGTCATTGATCACCCTGGTACAGACCTTTGCCTACCGCTGGATCCCCACCGCCAAGGCGCGTGCAGTGATCTCGGTGCTGGTGCTGGCGGCGTGCTCGATTGCGGCGGTGTTTGCGTCGAAGGATTTTATCGGGCACTTCGTGGACATGGTGCTGGTGCTGCTGGTGGTACTGGTGCCGTGGACGGCGATCAACCTGATCGACTTCTATGCGATCCATAAGGGCAAGTACGACATCGGTTCGATCTTTCGCGTGGATGGAGGGATCTACGGGCGGTACAACCCTCAGGCGCTGGTGGCCTATGCGGTGGGGATTGTGGTGCAGATTCCGTTTATGAATACGCCGCTGTATGTCGGGCCGATTTCGGCGCATATCAACGGGGCGGATTTGTCCTGGTTGGTGGGGTTGGTGGTGACGTCGCCGTTGTATTTCTGGTTGGCGAGTCGGGACAGTGCGTATAAGCGGCGGTTGGAGGGGGGGAAGTTGGTGGGTGGGGTTTAATAGAGCCTGGCTCAGTTACCAGAAAACCCGCATTTGCGGGTTTTCCAGTTATCCGGCTTGGCGAATATTGATGGTGCCAGGAAGGCCGCCATCGCGGCCTCGCTAAAGCTCGACGGCTCCCATAGGGGGTCGGTGGTGTGAGTGGGTTTTGTGTTCGGCGGTGCTGTCGGGGTGTTCTTTCTTTATCATGGGGGCTGTCGTTCAATTTCTCCGGTAACCCAATGCACGCCCTCACCTTCCGTAACGCCAACCCCGCAGACGCCAACCGTTGCTACGAGATCGAAATCTCGGCCTACGAAGGCGATGAAGCCGCGACCCTGGAAAAGATCGCCACGCGCATTGCGCTGTACCCGCAAGGCTTTCTGATCCTGGAGGCGGATGGTGTTGTGGTCGGTTTCATCAACTGCGGTTGCGCCGATGAAGTGGTGATGTCGGATGAGGCCTTCAAGGAGTTGGTCGGGCATTCAGCCGATGCGCCGAATGTGGTGATCATGTCGGTGGTGGTGGATCCCGCCCAGCAAGGCAAGGGCTACTCCACGCGCTTGATGACGGAGTTCGTGCAGCGCATGCAGGCGATGGGCAAGAAGACCATTCACCTGATGTGCAAGGACCGCCATGTGGAGCTGTATAAGCGCATGGGCTATCGCTATGTGCAGCCGTCGGCGTCGGACCATGGCGGGATGGCGTGGCATGAGATGGTGATGGATCTATGAAGCCGCATCTGATTGAGGTCGGCGACCAGCCAGACGCCAAAGCCGAGCAGCTCCTGGGCAGCGGCCTCGCCGCCTTCAACGAGCACGTCACCGGGTCCAATGACCGACGTCCGTTGACGGTGCTGATCAAGGATCCCGACACCGGTGAAACCCTCGGCGGCATCACCGGAAAAACCAGCCTCGGCATGGCCTTTCTCGACCTGTTTTATCTGCCCGAGGCCCTGCGTGGCTCAGGCCTGGGCACAACGCTGCTGAAAGCATTCGAAGACGAAGCCCGTCATCGTGGCTGCCGCTCGGCGATGCTGTACACCCTCAGTTTCCAGGCCCCGGAGTTTTACGAGAAGAATGGCTGGGTGCGGTTTGGTGAAATCCCGTGCGACCCGGAAGGCAGCAGCCGGGTGTTCCTGAACAAAATGCTCTGAGGAACTTACTTCACTCGATGTCGAACATACGCTCAATCAGCTTTATCGCCTGACGCCCATCCGCCGCATACAACCCAGCTAGCGCTTGTTGATCCGAAAGCCGGTGCAAGTCGAAGTGGTTGTAGAACGCTTGGCCGGTGCGCTGCGATTCAAAATGACTCGCCTCAAGAAGGCGCAGGAACTCCAGATAAGCCAACTTCTCCAGTGCGAGGCGCTCAGCCATCACCCTGTCCTTCCAACGGAAAAATGACTTCCTGAGTATCCAGGTTCTTGATCGTCGAGTACGTGCGGTACTCCACGCTGTAGGCACCCGGGTAGCCCTTGGTGCTGGCGGTCATGCGGAAGGTCACGACATACCGCTGGCCCCCGGCAAACACCACATCATCGGCGCCTTTGTTGCAGAAGGCGCCGCCGGTGCCCAAGGCGTTCATCGACACGTTGCACCAGCGCAATGAATGCTTGCCCGGAGCCAACTTGAGCGCCTGTTCACCGGACACATCAAGGATTGAACGTCGACCGGCGCCCGGGAGCGCAACGCCGTCTACTTCCGTGGCCAACACCAAGCGGTGAAACGGCACGCCCAGTTCACGTACCCGGAACGTTTCGAAGTACACCAGCGCTGCATTCGGGTGGTTGTCGGAGAGGTCGACCGGTTGCATTTTTTCCGGGGCCCAATCGCCTTGGTAGTTCTTGTAGTGGTAGTCGGAACAGGCGCCGAGCAGCGGGAATACACAGGCAACGGCGAGCTTTAACACTTTCATCGGATAAACGGTCCTTGTGAGCGATGACATCATATCGACATTATTTCGATTTTCTTAAGTGCAATTGCTCACGCGTTAAGACTGAAGTCTTTTACCAAACAGCCGATTTTCATGGGTTTCATTCTGGAACGTATACGTAGGCGCCCCCAGTAGCTCATAACCACGACGCGGGTAAAAACCCAGCGCCCGCTCGTTGCCGACCCACACCGTCGCCCACAACAAAGAAGCGCCACCCTGCCCTGCGCGCTGTTCAGCCGCTTGCAGCAAACGGTAGCCGAGTCCGAGCCCGGTAAACCGTTCCTGGATGTAGAGCCGCTGCAACTCCGCCGCCTTCGGGGTTGAGATCAGCGCATGGCCGGTGTCCATCGCAACCTGGGCAAACCCCACCAGATGCCCATTGGCTTCAGCGACGATGATGGCCGTGCCCGGCTGGGCGATCAGAGCGGAAATCGTCTGGGGCGAAAACGCTTGCAGCGCCTCGGCGGCGATTGAGTCGCGAATGCCTTCGGTGGCGTAAGTATCGAGAAAAACCTGCATGCCCAGCACACCAACGCATAACGCGTCTTCAGGCCGTGCATCGCGGATAAGCATGTCGGGAAGCATTCGAGGGGTACTCTCAAAATCAGCAAAGGCAACGTTTTAACACAACTGCACATCTCTTCAATTGCCAGCCTGAATTTGCCCCAGTAGGGTTGTCGCTTCCCCCGCCAACAGGAGCCAGCAATGACCTGGTTTTCAGACCCCGACGCTGTTGCCCGCTACGCCGAAGGCCCGGTGAGGCTGGTACCGGGTTTCGAGTCCCTGCAGCGCATGACCACCCTGTTGCTGCGCGAAAGCGTCCCAGCCACCGGCAAGGTATTGGTACTCGGTGCAGGCGGCGGCCTGGAGTTGAAGAAGTTTGCCGACAGCCAGCCCGAGTGGCAGTTTGTGGGGGTGGACCCGTCTGCCGAGATGCTGAAGCTGGCCGAGGCCACCTTGGGTCCGCTGATGGCCCGGGTGCAGTTGCATGAAGGCTATATCGATACCGCGCCCGAGGGGCCGTTCGATGCCGCCACGTCCTTGCTGACCTTGCATTTCATCCCGACCGAAGAGCGTCTGCAAACTCTGAAAGAGCTGTGGCGGCGCTTGTCGCCGGGCGCGCCTTTGATTGCGGCGCATCACAGCTTCCCCCAATCCTCGCCAGAGGAAAAAGCGCGCTGGCTGAAGCGTTATGCGGCCTATGCGGTGGATTCCGGCGTACCGGCTGAAGATGCGCAGCGGGCGATTACCGCCATCAGCAGCCACTTGCCGGTGCTGTCACCCAACGACGATGAAGCGCTGCTACGGGAGGCAGGCTTCGAAGGTGTGGAACTGTTCTACGCGGGCTTCAGCTTCAAGGGCTGGATTGCCTACAAGCCCGCCTAGCTTCCGGGGGAGGCTTACCAACTCCCCGACGCCCCACCCCCACCACTGGAACCACCACCACCCGATGAGCTGCTGCTGGAACTGGAACTCGAACCGGAGGAGCTGGAGCCCCCACCCGACCCCGACCCCGACCCGCCGCTGATACCGTGGGCAAAGATGAACAGCGCCGCGAACGAAGCGAAGGGAAACGCCAGCAGCCATCCCGTGGCGCCCTTGTCAATCAATGCCCCCACGATCCCGTACACCACCAGCACCGCCACCAGCCGCGCGATAAAGCCACCCTGGCTCTCTTTCCACATGCTCTTCATCACCAGGAACAGGCCGAGATACAGGCCCAGGACCAGCAACCCTGCGAATGGATAAGCCAGCCAGTGAATAAGGGATATCTCGCGCACGAAGTTATCGGTCAGCAGCACGCCGGCGATGTAGCCCAACAGCACCAGCACGGTGTAAAACGCCGCCCTCGCCTGCCACAACGCGCCGAAAGTAGCGCCACCGATCAGCATGCACAGGGGCAGCAACAGCAAATAGACCGGCCAGTCCTTGCCGCCCGCAACCGCGACCAGCACCACGGTGACAACGACCACCGCCATCAGGGCCCGGCGCCAAGGGAGTTTTTCGGCGCCCATCAATACCCCGACCACCCCGCCAAACATAAATGCCAGGAGTACCGCATACGCTTCAGGCGGAAAACCGGCCTTGGCCACCTCGGGCAAATTGCCCCCCTCCACCAACAGCGTCAGGTCGTCCACCGCTTGCTGCACGCCGCCTGCGTAATCGCCTTGGCGAAACGCCGGGGTGATGTGTTCCTCGATGATGCGGTGGGCCAGCAGGTCGGTGACCACGCCCTCCAGGCCGTAACCGACTTCGATCCGAACCTTGCGATCGTCTTTCGCCACCAGCAGCAGGATGCCGTCGTTGACGTCCTTGCGCCCCAGTTTCCAGGCACGGAACAGTTGGTTGGCGAAGTCCTCGATGCCAACGCCCTGGGTGCTCGGCAGCAGCATCACCGCCACCTGTGCGCCCTTGCGTTGTTCCAGACTGGCGAGTTGCGTGGTCATACGCGATTGAGTGGCAGCGTCGAGGGTTTGGGTCAGGTCGATCACGCGCTGGTCCAGCGCAACCGTGACCGGCGCCGGGGGAACGGTATCGGCCCACACCTGCGAGCCGGAAACGATCAGTAGCAAGCCCAAGACACATTGCCGTAGGAACACCATCATGTTTTGTTACCTGAAGTTTCATCCTGAATCGGCCGACTTTACCCTATCGACGCTATAAACAGGTGACCCGACGCCACCGACTATCTAGACTTACGCCACCCCCACACACGCCCTACACGAGAACGCCATGGACCTTCAGCAGCGCAACAACGTCAGGGTGTATGGCAGCGGTCCCTCGACCCTGGTTTTCTCCCATGGCTTCGGGTGTGATCAAACCATGTGGAATTATCTGTTTCCTCATTTCACCGGGCGTTTCCGTGTGGTGCTGTATGACCTGGTGGGGGCTGGCCAGTCCGACCTGGGCGCGTACGACAGCGAAAAATACAGCTCACTCGCCGGCTACGCCCATGACTTGGGCGAGATTGTTGATGAATACGCCGTGGGCCCGGTGGTGCTGGTGGGGCACTCCGTCAGCGCGATGATCGGCGCCCTGGCCGATCGCCAGGCGCCCGGAACAATCGCCGCCCATGTGATGATCGGTCCTTCGCCGTGCTATATCGATTCCGGTGACTACACGGGCGGGTTCACCCTCGACGATATCCATTCGTTGCTCGATACCCTCGACAGCAATTACCTCGGCTGGTCCAGCACCATGGCCCCGGTAATCATGGGCGCACCCGGGCAACCGGCCCTCGGCGAAGAACTGACCAACAGCTTCTGCCGCACCGAGCCCGACATCGCCAAGCGCTTCGCACGGGTGACGTTCCTGTCGGACAACCGCCAGGACATCGCCGGCCTGATGACCCCCACCCTGATTCTGCAATCCACCGACGACTTGATCGCACCGGTCTGCGTGGGTGAATACCTGCACGCGGCGTTGCCCGCCAGCACGTATTGCCTGGTCGATAACGTGGGGCATTGCCCGCACATGAGTGCACCTGGGGCCTGCTCAGCGGCCATGGACAGTTTCCTGTTGCCATGGGTAGGTGCCGATGCCAGTCGATAACCTGTCGTTGCCGGATCCTCAACGTTTGTTCGACGGCGCGCCCTGCGCCTTGGTGGTTACCCGGGAAGACGGCACCATCGTGCAGGCCAACCAGTGCTTCAGCGACTGGACCGGCTTCAGCATCGATGAGTTGAAAGAACGACGGTTCCAGGACTTGCTGACGATGGGCGGGCGGATCTTCCATCAGACGCACCTGGGGCCGCTGATGAAAATGCAGGGCTCCATCGCTGAAGTAAAACTCGACCTGCTGCACCGTGACCGGCGCACCGTCACGGTATTGCTCAACGGCGTCAGGTACGAACATGCCGGCATTGCCTATAACGAACTGGCCCTCTTCGGCACCACCGACCGCGACAAGTACGAGCGTGAACTGCTCAATGCCCGCAAACTGGCTGAAGCCTTGTTGCAGGAAAAGACCGCCACTGAAGTCGCGCTGCAGCAGGCCCAGGCCGAACTGAGCAGCGCCTATGAAATCGCCCAGCGCCGGGCGCTGTTTGCCGAGCAGATGGTCGCGATTGTCAGCCATGACCTGAAGAACCCGCTTACCGCAATCAAGATGGCCTCGGAGTTCCTCGCCCGTGGCGAGCGCAGCCCCAAGGAGCGCCAACTCCTGGGGCATATCGGCCTGTCCACCGAACGGGCGCAGCGGATGATCGCCGACTTGCTGGACTTCACTCAGGCCAGAGTCGGCCAGGGCATCAGCATCAATCCCGTAGCACTCGACCTGCACGCCGTCACCCGTGACAGTCTCGACGAGTTGCAAGTGGCGTTCCCCACGGCGACCCTAGAACATCACGCCACGGGCAGCGCCCGCACGTTCCTGGATGCCGACCGCATACAACAAATCATCGGCAACCTGGTGGCCAACAGCGTGGCGTACGGCGACCTGCAACAGCCGATTACCATCACCTCGCACCAGGACGCGCAAGAGAGCCGGCTCTCGGTGCATAACCAGGGGCCGGCGATTCCCGAAGCGTTGATGGCTGGCTTGTTTGAACCCATGACCCGAGGCACGGAGCAGGACAGTGAGGTGCGTAGCGTTGGCCTGGGGCTGTTTATCGTGCGGGAAATCGCCAAGGCTCATGGTGGAGGTGTTTCGGTGAGTTCAAGCCCGGACCAGGGCACCACCTTCAGTGTGTACTTTCCATTGCGCCACCCATGAGCGCGGCAGCCACCGTGCCGTGAACAACGGTTTGGACAGCCCCCGTCAGCACCACGCCGCCGCGCCCATCCCAATGCACCGTCACGGTACCGCCATCGCATTGCACGTCGACGGTGTCATCCAGCAGCCCACGACGAATCCCGTTGACCACCGCGCCACAACAGCACGAACCCGAGCCCTGCGGGATACCGCCGCCCCGTTCCCAGATGCGCAGGCGGATATGACCCCGGTCGAGTACCTGCACGAAATGCACATTGGTCTTGTTGGGGAACAACGGGTGGGTTTCCAGTGACGGGCCAACCGCCGCAATATCGACCGTCGCCAGGTCATCGACAAAGAACGTGCAATGCGGGTTGCCCATGCCGCACGCCGCCGGGTCGCCCTCCAGCGGCAAGCGTTCGGTGTCCATCGCCTGCGCCAGCGGAATTTCTTCCCAGCCCAATGAAGGCAGCCCCATGTCCACCGACACCCGCTGTCCCGATTCGCGCACGCACGTCAGCAGCCCCCGGTTGGTTCGCAGCACGAGGGTGGCAGTGCCGGCTTCGCGCATCAGCATGTCTGCAACCCCGCGGGTGGCGCTGCCGCAGGTGTCGAGCGGGGTGCCGTTGGGGTTCCAGAATGTGATGCGGGCAGCCGCGTCAGTGCAGTCGAGCACCACGGCCAATTGATTGAAGCCGATGCCGCGATGACGGTCACCCAGGCGGCGGGCGATTTCAGCGGTGATCGGGTCATCCTGGCCGCGCCGGTCGATCACGATGAAATCATCACCGTGGGCGTGCATCTTCACGAACTGCAAAGTCATGGGGCGTCCTGTTCTCGACCGGGCTTGGCGGGCTAGGATAGGGGGCTGGCGGGTATTTCATCAAATTCCCATCACGGGCATGGTAGCGTGGCTGCGCCCCGATCGGGTCAATCCATCCCTGAGGAACAGCATGCTCCAACGCCCTCTGCACACCGTGGCCCTCGCCGCGCTGCTCGCCGCGTTCGCCAACGCCGCCTTTGC
>NZ_JACARK010000238.1:0-17981 GCF_013386655.1 Pseudomonas sp. K5002
ATTGGCTGGCCAACGGCAAGCAACCCGCCGACGTGGCGATTGCCCTGGGCTTTGCCGACCAGAGTCACCTGGGACGCTGGTTCGTGAGGGCGTATGGCCTGACGCCGGCGGCGTATCGCAAGCGGTGTTCAAGCGTTTTGCAGCGCTAGCTGCGCCACCACCACTCGTCGGCACTGTCAATTCTCACAGGTTCGCCACGCCCCCCGATAGGTGTTTGATCTCCTTGTCAGCCGTCGGCCACTCAGGGCCGCGCCTCATTCAAGGAAGCCTGTCCATGCCCAATTTTCCCATAGCCCCGGATAATGCGCCGCTGGGCGACAACAACCCGCCCGGCAACGCCCTCGTGCTGCATAACCCATCGTCAGGCCTGGCGTCGCGCCGCGTCGAAGACCTCGACCCACCCAAGTCAGCCTATCCGTCGGTCCCGCTGGATGCCACGCTGTATCCTGAAAGAGGGGTCTACGGCCTGGGCATCCGCCACGTGCGCCCCTTTGCCCAGTGGACCTTCGAACGCTGGTTCAACTTCAATTACGACTTCTACGCCCTCTACCTCAACGACCTGGTCAATGCAGTCGCCGCCGATATTGCGCTTGAAGACCGGGACCGTTACGACTTGTTCGTCCCCGAAGAATTCATCCCCGAAGGCGACGTCCAGATATACGGCCGCGTAGTGCGGGCCGGCAGCGGCCAGGAGAGTACGTCGCCGCTGCAAACCATCCTGATCAAGACCACCCGCCCCGGTGGCCGCGATAACGACCCCGGCAGCAAATGGCACCCGGGCCTGGTGATGACGGTGGAAGGCCTGCCTGAGGGCTCCACCGTTAATATAGATAATGCCAACAGCGGGGTCTGGTGCCTGATCCAGCGCTATGAAAACCTGCGCCAGAATGACCAGATCGAGCTGTCGTGGGATGGGGTTTTAGTCACGCATATCGTCAGCCCGGCCGAAGTCGCGGGTTCAGGGCCGATTCGCGTCTTTGTCTCCAGGGACATCATTTTGCAGGGGGGGCATTTCGGCAAGCTGACCCTGCGGTTTCGGGTCTCGGACGTGGTGCAAAACTTCTCCGGGGATAAATACCAGTACTCCAAACCCTACTTCCTGGACAGCGAGCTGGATCCGAACCTGCTTTTTGCACCGATCTTCCTGGTGGATTACGAAGAGGCGACCCAGATCGACTTCGATACCCAGAGCGAGGCAACCTTCGAAGTGCTGGTGACGGTGCCTCGGCAAACCCCGGCGCCCCTGCCGCGGCACCAATTGGCGGTGACCTTGTTCGGTACCCTGGCCGACGGTTCGACCCAGGTGTTCCCCTTGGCCCCGGTGGTGGACAAAAACCTCGGCGTTGAATTTGTCACCGTCGACCGCGAGATTATCGAACAACTGGTGGGCGGGTCCTTCCGGGTCTCGTTCCAGTGGCTGAAAAACGACGGCCGCGTGGAGCAATCCGGCAGTACCTCCGTCAGCGTGGTGGGCACGCCGGTGGCGATGCCGGCAGTGACGGTCGCACCGATCGAGGTGGGGCTGATCGAGCCCGATCAGGACATCACCGTGCAGATCCCCTTCTACGAACCCCACGACCCGGACTGGCTGGAAACCCTGGTGATTGAGCATATCCGCCCGGGCGGCGGTGGCGAAATCTACAAGGAAGAACAACTGGCGGGCGCCCAGGGCGGCACGCGCTACGTCAGCAAAGAAAACCTGAAACAGTTTGAAGGCGTGGGCGACATCGCATTTTATTACCTGGTCAACGATGGCGCCGGACACGTCCTGGACGGCAACGCATTGACCATTCGCAAGTCTCGCGAGCTGTTCGCCCACGTGGGTGAGCGCATCGGCAACATGCCGACTGCACACCTGGAAGGTGCCCTGGGCAACAACATCGACCCCAGCCATGTGACCACGCCCACCTTGCTGCTGACCCTGCCCCTGACCTTGCCCGCACCGCACGGGCAGACCGAAGAAGGTGACCTGATCCACTGGAACGCCATCGGCTCCGGCCTTGACGGCTCGGCCAGTGGCGTTGTGCGCATCAACGGCGGCACGGCAGGCAAGCCCCTGGTTTTCCCGGTGAGCCGGGCGATCCTCGACAACAACAATAATGGCAGCCTGCGCATTACCTATAGCCTCGAACGCAGCGGCCCGCCACGCCTGGTATTGCGCTCCGAGGTGCTCGACCTGACCGTGGGCCGCGGCGTGCAACTGGACCGTCCGGTTATCGACGGCGCCACCCTGTTCCCCGACGCACTCAACCCCCTGGCCGCATTGAGCGGCGCCAAGGTCATCGTGAGATACCGGCCGATGCAGGCCACCGACCAGATCAAGGTCGACTGGTTGAGCCGCGACGGGCTGGGCAGTGCCACCGAGTACACCCTGGGCAACCCGTCCACCAACGAAGTATTCGTGACCATCCCGGCGCGCACCATCGCCAGGGGTATTCGCCCCGGTGGCAACCAGATCAGCGTGCAATACCACTTCAACCGTGGCGCCTTTCCGTACCCTTCGGACACTGTCGACCTGCACCTGCTTCCCCTCACCGGGCTGCCCACACCGACGATCGACGGCATTGGCGACAGCACCCTGCTCGACCTGTCGAAACTCAATGACCAGGCCCGCGCCCGTGTATCCGTCTGGCCGTTTATCGATGCCGGGCAGTTTATGTGGATGAGTTGGGAGGGCACGTTTGCCGACGGCAGCCCGTACCGCGAGGACACCTACACCGCCAACCTGGTCACCGAAAACGGTGCCGCCAACGGTATCTCGCCACCCGCGCCAGTGGACAAACTGCAGCGCTTGATGGATGGCTCGCACCTGACCATCCGCTTCTGGGTCAGCCTGGCAGAAAGCCCCGACAAGAACACCGCCGTGCTGTTTGGCGTGCGTGAACACCGTGTGCAAACCCTGCCCGCCGTGCTGCCGCACCCACGGTTCAACGACCAGCCCGGGGCAACGCTGACCATTCAGCCGCTGGACCACGTAGACAACGCCAGTGTCACGGTGGCGTATGGCGGCATGAATCCAAGCCATTCCATCCAGTTGCAATGGATTTTCCCGGATGGCGGTGTTGCGGATATTGGCGCCAAGGACGGCCTGGACGGCGGTCGTGTGGATTTCGTCATTACCAATGAAGTGCTGGCAGACAGCGTCGGCAAAACCATTGAGTTGCGCTATGTCGCCACCATCAATGGCAGCCCGGTGCCTTCAGAGGTTCAAGTGCTGAGGGTTGAAAGCATCGCACCAAATAACTTGCCGCGACCGTTGATCAATAGCATCGCCAATGGCGGTTCGTTGAATATGGATGCCATTGTCGGCAACCCGCTGGCCTCTGTGGCTAAATGGGATTTGAGTAAACAAGGGCAAAAAGTCTGGTTGACATGCACTGCTGACAGGGTAGAACCATTGTACATCCTTGACGGCTATAGCATTACCTCGGCGGAAGCCAGGAACGGCTTGGCGAGCAAAGCCGTCGAGCGCAGTTGGTTCCTCTACCTGGCAAACGGCGGGATATTTACCCTGACGTGCAAGGTGACGTTTGATGGCAGTGACGATGAGTCAAGCGCGGTGGTGTTTCAGCAGACGACGTATAGCGTTGTAAGACGGGTGGGAATTATTGGCGCTATTGACGTGGCACGCCTTCCTTACTCGGTAATTGCAAGCCCGGAAAGTAGACGAGTATATACAACCTCGCAATACGGGATATCGGTTATCGATACCGCCAGCAATAGCGTAATTCGCACAATCCTAGAAGTAACTTCAAGCAACTGCGCAATTTCGCCAGACGGCTCAATTCTATACATAATCGGAGTTGGACTTGAAGTCAGAGCAATAAACACCGCAAACTTCAATATCATCAGGAGATTTTCTGTCCCCACTCCAGCATTTGAGCTGGTACTCAACCCGAGTGGTACGCAACTTTATACTAAAAGTACAACCACCATTGACATCTACGATGCCAATAGTGGGCGCCACTTGGCTTCGATACCTGTGCCCGCAAACGGCTTAGGGGCCACAGCCCAGGCAATGGCATTTAGCGCCGACGGGAGCAGTTTTTATACCCACGGGGTGATCAGGAACGGTGTAAACGCACTATTTGTAATTGACACCACCACTTACAAGATAATTACAACAATCGAGCTATCAGGATTTGCTTACTCACTCGCGGCCGACCCTCATAATACATCGCTCATGTATTGCACGACGTCACGTGAAATACTCATCTTCAATACCGACAGCCACACACTTCACAAAACCATTTTGCTCCCTAGCGGCAGTCGGAGCACTGACATATCCGTCAATCAACAAATTGCACGCGCGTATGTGGTAACCACTAGTAATCCAGGAACACTTTTAACCGTTGATACGCGCACGGAGGAGATAATAGGCAGCATTGATATCCCGCGCCGCGCCTACGATGTTTGCGTATTACCCGACGGTTCAAGACTTTATACAGCCGACTTTATCGACGACAAAGTGACAGTCATCGCTTTATAAGTCACAGCCAACACCGGGACAAATCCATCTTAGTCATGGATTTGTCCCGTCTTTTTATCCCCCACTACCCCTGCCTCATATACCGATGCGCTTGCCCTGCTCAAACCTTCCAGACACGCCACCACGCACCTGCAACCATCGACTCCATCGCCCCACCTACGGAGTCGCCCCACCATGTTCCCTACCCTGTTGCCCTTCCTTTTATTCGCTTTTGTAGCCTCCATCACCCCTGGCCCCACCAATATCCTGGTGCTGAGTAACAGCGCACGGTATGGCTTCAAAGCCGCACTGCCTATCGTGCTGGGCGCATGCGCGGGGGCGGCGGGGATTGTGCTGCTGGTAGGCTGCGGCGTTGGCCAGTCGCTGGCGCACTGGCCCCGGGTGCAGGCAGCGATGCAATGGCTGGGGGTCGCCTGGCTCAGCTACCTTTCCTGGCAGATTTTCAGCGCCCCCGCCGAGTCAATCGACCCGGCTGCCGTGCAAACACCCCTGGGCCTGGCCGGCGCCGCCAGCCTGCAACTGGTCAACCCCAAGACCTGGATGATGGCCCTGGCGGTGGTGAGCGTGTTTGCCGGCAATGGCGATGAACGCCAGAGCCATGTGCTGTACCTGTCGCTGGCGTTCTTTGTGATCGCCTTGCCGTGCCTCGGCGCGTGGGCATTGCTGGGGGTTGGAAGCAGCCGGGTGTTTCGCTCGCCCAAGGCCATGCAACGGTTCAACCGCTGCATGGCGGTGTTGTTGCTGGTCTCAAGCTGGCTGAGCATCTGGGTGTAGACACAACCATTCGTCGGCACTGTCAGTTTTCACAGCTATCCGCTATCGGGGCTGCGGGTGTTTGATTTCCCTTGCCTATATGCACAGCCAGCGCTGTGCGTGACTTCCAGCAAGGAGTGGTCAGCATGCCCAACCAACCGATCGACCCCGATGACAATGCCTCGGTCATTGAAGACCCAGGTGTACCTGTTTCCGACAGCCCCCTGACCCTCCTTGAGCCCGCGCCCCTGCCGGTGATCACGGCTGAAGACCTGGCCCCGCCCTATTCGGCGTTCCCGCCGGTCTCGCTTGACCAGTATCCCGATGAACCTTACGCCTATGGCCTGGGCATTCGGCATGTTCAGCCCTATGCGTATTTCGTCCTGGAAAAATGGCACACCTGGGCCATCTTCGACGCCTTTGAGTTGTACCTCAATAACGATCTTCAGGCGTCTGGTGTCGTCGAGATGGACCAGGATCGTTATGGCATGTACGTCATCGCCGAACGCATGCCTGAAGGTGAAGTTCAAGTGCGCGCGCGGGTAGTGCGCGCAGGCAGCGGCCAGGAAAGCACCTCGCCGCCGCAAAGCATATTGATCAAGACCACCCGTCCCGGCGGGATTGAGAACAATGGTGACGACAAATGGCACAGTAAACTCAGCCTGAGTGTCGACGGCTTGCCCGAAAGCAGCACGATCAACATGGACACGATCAGTCGCGGGTTATACGCCGTGATTGCGCCCTATCCGAACGTGCGCAAGAACGACACCATTGAGTTCTATTGGGACGGAGTTGAGATCAGGCACCTGGTCACGGCCGCCGAGGCCGCCGGTATCCAGCCGATCAGGGTATTTATCAGCAAGGAAAATATTCTCAAGGGCGGCCTCAACGGCGCACTCACCCTGCGCTTCAGGGTGTTCGATGTGGTTCAGAATTACTCAGGGGAAAAATACCAGTACTCCAAGCCGTATGGACTGGTCGCCGAACTGGACCCCAGCTTGATGAGCGCGCCGTTTTTCCTGGTGGATGACGCGGAAAGCCGGCAAATCGATTACGACACGCAAAGTAATTCACTGTTCGAAATCCTGTTGCAGACCCCACGGGTGACACCGGCCCCGCTGCCCCCAAACCAGGTCACGATTACCCTGACGGCCACACTGGCGGACGGCACGATCGAAGAACTGGTGCTTGATCCTGTCGAAGTCAGGAACGGTCGGGAAGAGATCTTCCCAGTGGACCGCGATTTGATCGAGCGCGTCATCGGCGGCTCGTTCAGGGCTTCATTCGTCTGGCACACCGCCACCGGTGGCCACCTCGGGCAGTCTGGCAGTGTCACCGTGACGGTGGTGGGTACACCGACCTCGATGCCGGCAGTGACCGTGACCCCGAGCGAGCTGGGCCTGATCAACCCCGACGATGATGCGTTTATCAGCATCCCGTCCTACCAGCCACACGCCTACGATTCGATGGAAACCCTGGTCATCGAGCAGATTGTTCCAGGGGGCGGTGGAATGCGCTATTCCGACCCGCAACTGGCCGGGGACCAAGGGGGCACGCGCCGGGTAACCAGCGAGGTGCTGCAACGCTTCAAGGGATTAGGTGACGTCGCGGTGTACTACCTGGTCGATGACGGCGCAGACAGCCAGTTGCATGCCTACGGTGCGCTGATCGAACGCAAATCCCGGGTGCTGACAGTACGCATCGACGAACGCCTCGAAACCATGCCTGCCCCCACCCTGCAGGGTGCGATTGACGACAACGTTGACCCGGTTGACGTAGTGGGCGACAGCGTGCTGCTGACGCTACCCTATACGGCAACCAGGAGCCGCGACCATATCCAATGGAACATTGTGGGCACGGGCACAGGCGGTTCCGCCAGCGGTTCGGTGACGATCAACGGTGCGACACAGGGCCAGCCACTGGTACTGCAGGTCAGCCGTGCGGTGCTGGATAACAACTTCGATGGCCAACTGCGCATCACCTACAGCCTGGAACGCGAAACCCCGCTGCCGAAACTCACCTTGCGCTCGTTTACAACCCTCCTGACCGTGGGCCGTGGCGTGGAACTGGATGCGCCTGAAGTCGTGGAAGCCGAGCAGTACCCTGACCGGCTTGACCCGCTGGCGGCTCAATCGGGTGCAACGGTGCTGGTGAAATACCGGCGCATGCGCGAGAGCGAATCGTTTTCAGTGAAATGGGTGACGGCCGATCTGCTGGGCAGCACCGTCGAAACGGGTTGGGGCAACCCCGACACCAATGAAGTGGGTGTGCCGATAGAGGCCCGTACCATTGCCAAGGGCATTCGCAACGAGCGTAACCGCATCAGTGTGCAATACAGTTTTACCCGCAGCGGGTTTCTCCATGAGTCGGATACTCTGAACCTGGACCTGCTGCCGTTGAGTGGGTTACCCACACCAACCATCGACGGGGTCGGCAACAGCGTGATCCTGCCGACGAACGAGCTTGTTGCTCAAGCCCGCATCCGTGTGGCGGCCTGGCCTTTGGCCTTTGAAGAGCAGTTCATGTGGCTGCAATACACGGGTACCAACACCGACGGCAGTGCGTTCAACCTGGACACTTTTATCGCCGCCCCCGTTGGAGAAAGCGCCACCCTGGGTGTCTCGCAACCCATACCGTTGGCGGAGCTGCAAGGCCTCAGGAACGAGTCGCACCTGACCATTCGCTTCTGGGTCAGCCTGGCCGAAAGCACTGATAAAAACACCGCAGTATTGTTTGGTGTACGCGAGCATATCATCCAGTCGATCCCCGCCACATTGCCGCGCCCGGCCTTTGCCAATCTGCAAGGCGCCACCTTGACCATCGACCCACAGGACTGGCAGAACAACGCCTATGTGGCGGTGGCCTATAACGAAATGACCGCGGCCCACCGCATCGCCCTCGAGTGGATTTACCCGAACGGCACCATGGCGACCATCCCGGCGCAGAACGGTAACACCAATAAGCGCGTCGACTTTCAGATCAGCCGGGACATCCTCGCCAACAGCGCGGGCAAATTGATCGAGCTCCGTTATATGGCGACGATAGGGACGACTACTGTCCCGTCAGAAACACAGAAGCTGACCGTCAACCGTGTTCCGTCCTCGGCGCTGCCTCGGCCGCTGATCAATGGCGTCCCTACAGGCGGTGAGTTGAACCTCAATAACTTCAGCACCAATGCCACCTTGAGTGTTGCCCCTTGGCCTTTGGCCGCAACGGGCCAGAAGGTCTGGGTGCAACTGACCAGGGCGGGCAGCGCGCCGTTGAATGTGCTGACAAACTACAGCCTGCCAGCGGGAGAAGTATCGACCGGCTTGGTGAACAAGGCGGTACTGCGCACATGGCTGGACGGCCTGCCTAACAACAGCACCATCACCGTAACGTGCAAGGTAACGTTTGATGGCAGCAGCGTTGAATCCACGGCCATTACGTTCCCCACTGCGACCTATACGGTAATTACTTCGCTGAGGATTGATCAAAGTCAATTAAACCTGAATGGAGTTAGGATCATTGCAAACTGGTCCCCAAGAGGGCAAGACTGGCCGAACAATACGGCGACTCGCGTGGCCAGTGGTGGCGTGCCAAACTATCGTTATAGCTCCAGCAATCCCGCGATTGCTTCAGTAGATGCCTCGTCGGGCAAGGTGACAGGTAATCGCAACGGATCGGCAGTTATCACTGCTTTTGATAGAAACAATATTCAAAGGCAGTATACAGTTAATGTTTCCAACATCTATCAACTGCAAGTCAACGAGACGGAACAAAGTTCTCAGGCTCAGATAAACTGGATGCGATCGATAGGAGGCTACCCGATAGTTTCTACTGTGGGGACTGGTCCTTTGGACCGGCTCAACACTATATATTATCCACCAGCGCGCTCAAAACATTACGGGCTTTGCGAGTTCAGTCCGCATGCGTGGTACTGGTTCGTGCACATATCTGCCCCTATACAGTTATGGGCGGTAAACTCTTCCCATGCAATCTACGGAGGATGGTGCCTTACTCGCTACTAGCAATTATTCATCAAAAAATGATGGGGACAGATCCATTTAACCCCAAACCCCCCACCCACAAAAAAAGGAAGCCTCGGCTTCCTTTTTTCTTTATCCCTGTTTCCTAGAAATCGTAACGCACTCCCACATTAACCCCCCACGGCTGATCCACCTTCTTGCCCTGGGCATGTTCAATATCAGCGTGCAGCTTGACGTTCTTCGACACCGACATCGCCACGCCCGCTGCCACTTCAATACGCGAACCGAACACATCGTTGTTGAAGCGCTGGTCGTTCACCTTGACCTTGTTGCTGTGGTTGAACTCATGGGCCAACGCTGTACGCAGGTAGGGCTGCAGCACCCCGCCGCTCTCCAGCTGGATATTCTTGCCACCTGTCACGCCGAGCTTGCCCACCACGGAGGCGCTGCGATCACCCTTGGCCTGCAGGCCATTGTCCAGCTCGTAACTTTGCGCCTGGATAATCGCTGTGCTCAGTTGCGAGTACGGTTCTACAAAGTAACCATCGTCGAGCTTGATATGCCGGCCGACTTCCGCCGATGCGCTCACGGCATTCTGCGTGTAGTTGCCCTTGGCACGCTTGCCGTCGCTCATGGTCACGTTGACCTCGTTGTGCAAGCGGTTGAGCTTGACCACGCCGTCGAAGTACAGCCCGCTCTCGTCGTCGATCCAGGTGGCATAACCCCCCAGGTAGTAGCTGTTGACCTTGCCGCTGCCGGAAGTGTTGGCGCTGATGTCGGACGTGCTGTGACCCGCCATGACACCGGCCATCCACTGGCCATCTCCGCCCGACAATGGCGCATCGGCACCCAGGCTCAGGCCACGCTGGTTTTGCGTGTAGCCACCACCGTCCTTGTTCCCGGCTACCTCGTATTTGTTGCCGTAGCCACGCATCCAGAACCCGTTGCTCTGGCCGTCGCTGAAACGCAGTTCACCCATGCGGGTACGCAGCAGGGACATCTCGCCGTACAGCACGGTGGGGGCCGTGTTGAACAACGCCATCACGGTTTTGGTGCTGTTGCTGGTGCCACGACGGTTAGGGTCGAGGTACCAGTCGGTGTCTTCCTTCTTCAGCCCGTAGGAATAGGCGCCCACATCCACGGTGTCGCCGTCCAGCGAGAAGTGCGCATCGCCACCTTCGGTGTGCACCACACGAATCGGCAAGGCACTCGCCAACTCGGAGCCGGTCGCCGCCAACAGCAGGCTGTGGTTGCCCGTGGCAACCCCGTTGACGCTGAGCAAGTCGGTCTGGCCGGTGCTGAAGTCGGTGTGCATCACATAGCTGCCGTCACCCGACAGGCTGTTGACGTCCAACTGGAAGAACTCATCGGCGCCGCCAAAGTGCACGGTGCCGCCGCCCATGATCAAGTCGCCGACTGAACTGTCATCCACCAGCATCCAGTGGGACGCTGAATTGACGCTCAACTCGGCGACGTTCTGCAGTTTGCCGGTGAGCCAGGAGCCATTGTTGAGCTGCAACCTGGCGGTGCTGCCGTCTTCGACCACCACGTCACCGACCAGGAAGCTGCGGTCGACGTTCATGTTGGCGGTGGCGCCATTCATGACTTCCAGCAGCACACCGTTTGCGCCGGTCAGCGTGGAGCCATTGAGTACATGAATATCAGCAAGGGTGGATTCCCCGGGCCGGAACGAGCCGACCTGAATCGCCGAACCGGTCTTGCCCTCGACGCTCGAGCGGTCGAGGATCAGGCTGCTGGCCAAAGTCGGGTCGTTATCCACGCCCATCTTCACGCCAATGTCTCCACCAACGATGCTGGTATTGAACGCACGGGCCTGGCCATTGAACAGTTCGATACCCACGCCATCATCTGCGGTCGCCTCGACACGCGAATCGGTCAGGTCCAGCACACTGTGGGCACTGGCCGAGGCACCGCGGGTGCTGCCGGTGATGTGACTGTTGACGACCGTGACGCTGGAACCATTGGTGGCGCCCAGGGAACGGGCCGCTGCCAGCCCGGTTCCGTTGTTGTGGGTAACGTTGCTGTTGGTGATCAGCACGTTGCTGCCCGTGACATGAACCCCGGCCCTTGCCGAATCCCGCGCAACGACGTCCGAACCATCGATGCGGATGTCGGAGTTGATTGCGGCAATGTCCCGGGTGCTGCTGCCGGCATTGACAATCAGGGTTGCGGAATTGGCAGTGATTTGCAGGGTGGGCACTCCCAGAACCGTCAGGCGGGAACCTGCACGCAATTCAAAAGTGTCAGGGCGCGGGCCAGGCCCCACCATTTCATCCGGGCCGGTCACGACACGCGCTTCGGACAGCTGCGCCATGAGCATCAGCAGTGTGACGGCCTTGGCCTTGAAGGCAAGGCTTAAGGGAGTTGGTTTGAAATTGAATGGAGCTGACATCTTTACGGACCTCTGGGTTGGCGTTCCTTTACGGAAAAAAAACTGGCCGGTTCCGAAAAGCGTGTGGACCCTGCCAATCAAGCGGCGCCCAAGGTACCCAGAGCTGTTCCCAACATCTGTAGGACTAATCCCAAGGTGCTGTGCTGAAAGTGAATGCAGTTTGTAGTCGACCCAACGGCAAAAATGCCAAAGAGGAGCAAGGCTCCTCTTTGGCATTAGGGCTCAAACAAGTATCAAGGAAGCGGGACGGCAGTACCGTCGCAGAAAAAGCCATTCGTTCCACCTATCCGAACCCCGCGAACAAGAGGATGCGCTTCATCGGAAGGTAATGGTCCTTCAGGCAGGTTGATGGTGTACCAGATCCGCGCGGAGCCGGCCAGCCTTGCACCCGAGTTGGGCTGGATGGGTTTGTAGATGGTCTCATAGGGCCCCAGGAGCAACTCGAACCCAGAATTGATCATGGCTTGCGTGAGCGGTATGGAGTCCACACGACCCACTGCTGCCGGGACCGCTACCATTCCTGCATTGTCGCTGTAGCCCTGCCAGTGCAGCGTAACCACCATCCTCAGTTCAAAGTGCTCCGAAGACGGGATAAACACCACAACGTTTCCGGGAGGATTTTCAGGCCTGAACGTAGTGCAGTTGATCGCCCCTGCGTCCGACAGATGTCGTACCACCGGCGGGGCAAGCTCTTTGAAGTTGGCATTCACCGTCACCGTCGTGTCAGGGGAAAACTGGCGGTTGGTGCTGGCCCCTTGGGCAATGGTGTAGAACACCGTCTTGCGGCCATTGCCATGACGCTCAATGAAGCTCCACGGGATTGAGAGCGGAATCACCTGGCCAGCCGAGGCGCCAGTCACCGGTTGGGTAGCAACGAGTTCGCCCGAATAGTAAAGGCGGATCGTAAAGTCGCTGGCATCCGGTGTGGGTGCCGTACTCCATAACCTTACCCGAGCAATTGCAGGCCGGTTGGCGTGGTCGCGCTCCAGTTCGTCGTCGGGGCCCTCGGTACCGGTTGCGTCCACCCCGTTCACGACTACGGGCAGCAGGTCATCGTTGATCGGGTCCGGGCCAATGGGAGTGGGGCCGACAACAAACAGGTCCAGGTTGACGGTGGTGGTCGGTGTCGCCGGGTTGTTGACAGACCGCCGCCGCACCACATAGGAAACCGTCAACGGCAATAGCCCTCGAGTGGCCCCATACAGGATTTCCAGCACCCTGTACGGAACGTAAACCTCCGCCGGGAAACGGCTGTTGCCCAGTGGCTGGGCCTCCAAGTTAACGGTGGTGATGCTTGTCCTCAATGTGACGAGGAATTCATCTCCATCGACGCCGCGCAGAAAGTTCGTATATTCAGGAATACGCACGATCATGCCGCCGTCCAGCGCAACGTCCGCCCGATCAATCAATACATCGCCGGGGGGAGAGGTTCGGTCAACCAGGGGGGCCAGCAGGTTCTCGGGCGCTGGAAACAGGCCCACGTCCATCTCGTAGGCAGTCGAAAGCCGCGCCCAATTCCCTGCCGCGTCGAACAACTCATACCGCAAATTGCGCAGGCCATCCGGATTGGCGTCAACCACGGATAATGGCAATGGAAAGCTCAGGTCCGCAGGCAGATTCCAGCGTGGCGAAGGATCGGGCGGGTTGGGTGCATAGGGCGTATCGGAGCCATTATAGTAAAGATACGCCCAATCGCCGTCTGCCCGACCATGCGCCACATAATCCGGGATCGTAAACACTGCAGACTCATTGGGCTTGCTTTCAAAGTAGTCGCGGTCGGCAGGTGTCGGCAGGTCGGCAGGCGGAATCGGCGCCGGCGGTGCATCGGGGGAAATGGCATACGGTGGTGTCAGGTCAACGACAACGGTCTGCGGATCTGATTCGGAATAGTTGTCAACGCCACGTACTTCAATTCCGTACTTGATTTGGTACCGCCCCGCGGGCCGCCGACCTTGAGCAATGTTCACCACTGTCTCAGGCCCTGGGGCAACAACGGTGAAATTATAAATGGGCGTGCCCCACTCGGTGTCATCGAAATTTTTCCACCAAACACTGACAAGATCGTCAAGAAACGGATGGGTATCGGCGTCAGGCCATAGTGGAATAGAGAAATTCAAATTCTCACGCAGGTTGTACTCCCGTGAAAGCAATCCAGGGTAGCCAGGCACCTCACCTTCAAGAATACCATCAGGCAAGGCGTCAGTCGTATTGGCACTTCGATTCTTTGCATAGTTACGGATAAAGTCGAGCGTGTCCTTTTTCATTACGTGTCTCCAGATATTAAGACGAATTACATCTCACCCACACTTCCCTACCATTGACGTAGCCGTTCGCGTCGCGAGACAAAGCGCTTGCACGCCTATCACACGCCGACTATTCCCTGCACAACAACAAATACACCCAGTCCTTTAATCTTTGACCAACGTTGCCTTTCCATCACTGGTGCAACTAATGACATCCCCGGGTTTACAAAACCCACCCGTTGGAAAGGTCAGGTCGACACGGATATGTCCGCTCCCCTTGACGTCTGGCCGGGAGTCACCCACCTTGCCCAGGTTGCGCCACACTTCGAAACTGGCGACAGCTGAACCGTATTCGCGCATAGGCTCCAAGGTCCGGTCGAACGGTTCCACCACAACTTTAATACCGTTATCAATATGGGGTTGCAGCACTTGGATGGTTTCTTCGTATTCAGTGCCAGCAATAGGATCAACCCAGTTATTACGCGCATAGCCTTGCCAGTGAAAACGCACCTCGTCGTTAAGTTGCAGGCCGATATTGCCCGGAATCAACCAATGCACGCCATATAAAGGCGAAGGCGAAGAACAACAGGTCACATACTCGCTAGTGAGGGTGTGCTGAACTTGCGGAGGAGTAAAATCAATCAGCGCCGTCACATCGACATTCACAAAAGTTGGCGGCGACTGTTGTTCGTTGACCCCATTACTGGTGAGGTAATGGACCGGCAGACGTGGATTGACCGTCCCCTCGATCAGATTCCAGGGAATATCGGTAAACCACACCAACTGCCCTCCTACCTCCCCCAACTGCACGGGATGGCTGGCCACCGGGCCAACACCGTTCCAGAACAGACTGAGCAATTGACCCGCAACCGGATCTGCAAACAAAGGAACATATGCCTGGGCAGCCAGCCCACGATCCAGATGATTGAGCTGATTGGGAGTCTTGGAGCCGCGCCCTATCACCGTGACGCTGGCCAGGGTCGGGTTAAGCAATGCGGGCGCATTGGGATGGTCCTGGCCGGCAATCGTCAGGTCGACATTGAACCGTTCCGATAAGGAACGAAATGGAGGCAGGGCTCCGCGAATGATTTCGTAGCGCACCACCGCCGCTTCGGGAACCAGTACAGGCGCAGGCCCCCTGAGGGTCAGCCATGGAATTTCCACATCACAAGGAAAGCTCAGTACCGGCTGCGGGACTGTCGGACGGGCATTCCAATAGGCGATTACCTGGTCCCCCGGCGCCCAATCGTCGTAGGCGGGGTCAATGCGCATGAACACGCCACGACGTGCATCATCGCGCTTGATCAGGCCGTCGTCGTATGCCGGTGGCCGAATTTGCGGACGCGGCAAGTTGCTCGGCAACGGCGTCAGTGCCAGCTGAAACAGCAGTCCGGCACTCTGGCTGCTGAAATTGCCTGCCTCGTCAAAAATGCGGTAGAAAATATAGGCGTCACCGTTGTTCAACCTGCGAAAAATATCGGGGTCCACGTAAGCAACCAGCGGGTCTGAGGCTAACGCGATCACGTACTCGGCGTCCGCCGCGCTTAGCGGCGGGTTATCCCGGTTGGACAGGTAGAATTCAATCCGGTCCTTGTCCGAGCGCACGGTGTAAAACGGAATATTGAACGCCACCGGCACGTTATCGAGCAGGTATTGCTCATCGACGTTCGGGGTCGGGGCAACTACAAAACCCACAGTATCCAGAGGGTTCAGTAACTCAGGCGAGTCCAGATCGATGGTGAGTGTTCTCCTGGGATTCAACACACCAACGCCGCCAAAGGAGTCCTGAACCGTGTAGTAGAGTTGCGCGGTGCCGGAGCCCTCATCAGTCAATCGTGACAGGGGCACCTCCAGTGAGATCACCGCAGGCAGAGGGGGTGGCGGGCCAAACACCTGCCGCGAATCAACCACCTCATCGACACCCGCCCACACCCAGTGGAGGCGCACGGTGTGCGGCTCATCCAGCGCCTCGGGGCGCGGGTTCCACATCGGGATGTTGACCTGCAGCGGGCCCTGCAGGCGCGAGCGCGGGATCAGGCCCCGGGGGTCACCACTGTCGACGCCGGGTATGTCCATCGGGTCCAGCAACACAGTGCCCCCGTCGTCCGCGCCCAAGGGTTTGATCAGGTAAGTGGATTCAGAGACGTCAGACATGGATTTAATCCTCAACACGGTGGACAGTGGCCTGCCCGGCAGGCGGCGTGTGTATATCAAGTGGCGTTGAGAGAATTAAGCGCCCGATTCCTTCGTCCGGATACTGTCAGAATTAACAGGTAGACCCCTCCATTCGTCGCTTTTGCTCGGCCTTGCTGCCTGGGCGGTTACTGAGCAGCGCTTGACGAAATTTCCTACTTGGTGTTTCCTGAAACCGGTTTCAGCGATTGGTTTCGCCTTGGAACCCAGATAAATCCAATAAGAAAGGCCCACCGCCGTGACTACTTTCTCCGCCGCCCAACGCAGCCGCGTGACCATGCTGGACGTCGCCGAGCGCGCCGGTGTGTCCAAGGCCAGCGTGTCGCGCTTTATCGGCGACGACCGTGCCCTGCTCTCCGATGCCATCGCCCTGCGCATCGAGCAGGCCATCGATGAGCTGGGCTATCGCCCCAACCAGATGGCCCGCGGCCTGAAACGCGGGCGCACCCGCCTGATCGGCATGCTGGTAGCCGATATCCGCAACCCCTATTCGATTGCCGTGATGCATGGCGTGGAAACCGCCTGCCGCCAGCACGGCTACAGCCTGGTGGTGTGCAACACCGACCGCGATGACGAGCAGGAGCGCCAGCACCTGGCGGCCCTGCGTGCCTACAATATCGAAGGGCTGATCGTGAATACCCTCGGCCATCACCTGGACCAATTGCTGGAACTGCAACGGGAAATGCCCCTGGTGCTGGTGGACCGCAAGGTCGAACCGCTGCACAGCGACCTGGTAGGGCTGGACAACCCGGTGGCGGTGCGCATGGCCGTGGAGCATCTGGAACAGCAAGGCTATCGCGACCTGCTGTTGGTGACTGAAGCCACCGACGGCACCAGCTCGCGGCTTGAGCGCCTGGACAGCTTCAAGGCGGAGATGACCAACCGTCCGACGTTGACCGGCGCCGTACTGGAGTTGGATGGCGAACTGGAACAGCGTCTGCAAAAGTTTCTAGGCAAATCCGGCCCCAAGGCGTTGTTCTGCGCCAACGGAATCGCGGCACTGGCGTGTACCCGTGCGTTGAAAAATCTAGGCTGCGACCTGTTTGATGACGTGGGCCTGATCGCCCTGGATGACCTCGACTGGTACCCGCTGGTGGGCAACGGCATCACCGCCCTCGCCCAGCCCACCGAGGCCATTGGCGCCAGTGCGTTTGACTGTTTACTCAAGCGTTTGCGCGGCGATAGCCAGCCCCCACGCACCCTGGACTTCTTGCCACAACTGATTATCCGGGGCTCGACCCAATCCCTTGTGGGAGCTGGCTTGCCTNNNNGGCAAGCCAGCTCCCACACGTTTATTTTGCGAATAAAAATGAAACCGGTTTCAGAGGTCCACAACAATGCATAAATACCCCGTCTCCATCAGCCTTTCCAGTTACGGCGCCGACCTGGTCCGCCAGCAAGGCCAGTTGAGTTTCGTCGAGGTGCTGGCTGCCGCCGGCGCGCAACGCATCGAATGGCGCGAAGAGCTGCTGACCACCGAACAACCCCATGAGCTGGCGCAAGCTGCAGCCGATCAAGGCCTGGAGTGCGTGTTCTCATCGCCCCTGGAACTCTGGGTGGCCGGTCGCTCACAGCCCAATGCCGAACTGGCCGTCACCCTCGACCGCGCCCAGGCATTCGGCGCCCGCTGGCTGAAAGTCTCCCTGGGCTATTTCACCGACACCAACGACCTCGACAGCTTGAGCGCCCTGCTCAACCGGCATCCGGTCAAGCTGCTGGTGGAAAACGACCAGACCCTGCACGGCGGGCGCATCGAGCCGATGCAGCGCTTTTTCAACGAAATCGAGCGGTTGGCGGTGCCGGTGAAAATGACCTTCGATATCGGTAACTGGCAATGGCAGGACCAGTCGGCGACCACCGCTGCACGCCTGCTGGGCCGCCACGTGGATTACCTGCACTGCAAGGCCGTGGCCCGCCGCGCC
>NZ_JACARK010000239.1:0-7609 GCF_013386655.1 Pseudomonas sp. K5002
GCTGCGCCGCGTCCATCGCGGCGCGCACGGTGCGCGGGTCGGAGTAATGGCTCTTGAGCACGGCGACGCTCTGGGTCGGGTCGACCTTCGAGAGCTTCAACACGTGCTCAAACATCTGGGTCAGTTCGCAATCACTTACCGGCATTTCCTGTCTCCTCAGCTGCTGCACCAAGATCTTGCAGGGCGCTTCACTCTAGTGCGTTTTTATAGCGTATACGCCAATTAATCACGATAAGAACTGATTTCAGCATGGACTGCAAGCACCACGCCAAAACGTTACGAATCCACACAAACCCAGTGATATATGGAGATAACCGGTTACAGGGGATCGATATGGCCAAAAAAACAATTTTTCAGGCGTGGGCTTTTCATTTGAAAAAATGAGCGTATACACTTTAAAAACCTTGCGGACAGACGCCGCCGGCCATTATTCGAAAAAGAGGACCACGCCCCATGGGAAGCACACAAAAAATCGCAATCGTCGGCGCCGGCCTTGGCGGTGCCGCCGCTGCCACCCTGCTGCAACAGGCAGGGTTCGACGTGGACATCTACGAGCAGGCGCCGGAGTTTTCCCGCCTGGGTGCCGGGATCCACATGGGCCCCAACATCATGAAAATCTTCCGCCGCATGGGCATCGAAAAACAGCTGGACCTGATGGGGTCGCACCCCGAGCACTGGTTCAGCCGCGATGGTGAAACCGGCGACTACCTGTCACGCATTCCCCTGACTGGCTACGGCGCGTCCTACATCACCGTGCACCGCGGCGATCTGCACGCGCTGCAGATGTCCACCCTCAAGCCCGGCACCCTGCACTTCAACAAGCGCCTGGAAACCCTTGAAGAAACCGATACCCAGGTGCGCCTGACTTTCGCCGACGGCGAGGTAACCTACGCCGACATCGTGATCGGTGCCGACGGCATCAACTCGCGCATTCGTGAAGAGCTGCTGGGTGCCGAAAAACCGCTGTACAGCGGCTGGGTCGCGCACCGTGCGCTGATCCGTGGCGACCAGTTGGCCAAGTACGACCTGAAGTTCGAAGACTGCATCAAGTGGTGGACCGAGGACCGGCACATGATGGTCTACTACACCACCGGCAAGCGCGACGAGTACTACTACGTCACCGGCGTGCCGCACCCGGAATGGGACTTCCAGGGCGCCTTCGTCGACAGCAGCCGGGAGGAGATGTTCGACGCCTTCAAGGGCTACCACCCGACCGTCCAGGCCCTGATCGAATCCACCGAAAGCGTGACCAAATGGCCGTTGCGCAACCGCAACCCGCTGCCGTTGTGGAGCCGTGGTCGCCTGGTATTGCTGGGCGATGCCTGCCACCCGATGAAACCCCATATGGCTCAGGGCGCCGGCATGGCCATCGAAGACGCCGCGATGCTGACGCGCTGCCTGCAGGAAACAGGGATCGGCGACTACCGCACCGCGTTCGAGCTGTATGAAGCCAACCGCAAGGAACGCGCGTCCCGGGTGCAGGCCGTGTCCAACGCCAACACCTGGCTGCGCACCCAGGAAGATCCGGACTGGGTCTACGGCTATGACCTCTACGCCCAGCAACTGAAATCGGGGGTGGCGGCGTGAGCAGCTTTCTCTATGGCGGCAACGTCCAGGCCAATGGTATCCGCCAGCATTACCTGCGTTACGGCGGCAAGGGCCCGGCACTGATCCTGATTCCCGGCATCACCAGCCCGGCGATTACCTGGGGTTTTGTCGCGGAACGCCTGGGTTTGCACTTCGACACCTACGTGCTGGACGTGCGCGGTCGCGGCCTGTCGTCCACCGGCCCGGAGCTGGACTACAGCGCCGACACCTGCGCCGATGACATTGGCGCGTTTGCCGACGCCCTGAAGCTCGACAGCTATCACCTGGTCGGCCATTCCATGGGCGCGCGGTTTGCCGTACGCAGTGCGGTGCGCCATCCACAAGGTGTCAACCGCATGGTGTTGATCGACCCGCCGATGTCCGGCCCGGGTCGCCGCGAATACCCAAGCAAACTGCCGTGGTACGTCGATTCGATTCGTCAATCCCAGGTCGGCATGGATGCGGAGGCGATGCGCGCCTTCTGCGCCACCTGGACCGACGAACAACTGCAACTGCGCGCCGAATGGCTGCACACCTGCTACGAGCCGGCGATCGTGCGTGCGTTCAATGACTTCCATACCGTCGATTTCCATCAGGACCTGCCTCACCTGGAGGCTCCTGCCCTGCTGATTGTTGCCGGACGCGGCGGTGTAATTCAGGCCGAAGATGTCGCGGAAGTCCGACAGTTACAGCCGACCCTACAGGTCGCCCATGTGCCAAATGCAGGACACATGATCCCCTGGGACGACCTTGAAGGCTTTTTCGCTGCCTTCGGCGACTTCCTCGGCCAGCCCCTGACTGCATAACGGAGACCACCATGCTCAAGCCTTACCGCATCGGCCAGATCGTGCCGAGCTCCAACACCACCATGGAAACCGAGATCCCGGCGATGCTTAACGCGCGCCAGGCGATCCGCCCGGAACGTTTCACCTTTCACTCCAGCCGCATGCGCATGAAGCAAGTGCGCAAGGAAGAACTGGCGGCCATGGACGGTGAGTCCGACCGTTGCGCCATCGAACTGTCCGACGCCAAGGTCGACGTGCTGGGCTACGCCTGCCTGGTAGCGATCATGGCGATGGGGCTGGGTTACCACCGCAAGTCCGAGCAACGCCTGCGCAAGGCCACCGCCGACAACGACGCCAACGCCCCGGTGATCACCAGCGCCGGCGCCCTGATCGAAGGCTTGAAAGTCATGGGCGCCAAACGCATCGCCATTGTTGCGCCGTACATGAAACCGCTGACCGAACTGGTGGTGAACTACATCCGCGAAGAAGGCTTTGAAGTGGTGGACTGGCGCGCCCTGGAAATCCCCGACAACCTTGCAGTGGCCCGCCACGACCCGGCCAACCTGCCGGCGATTGTTGCCGGGATGAACCTGGAAGGTGTCGACGTAATCGTGCTGTCGGCCTGCGTACAAATGCAGTCCCTGCCCGTGGTGGCGAAGGTCGAAGCCCAGACCGGCCTGCCGGTACTCACCGCCGCCATCGCCACCACCTACGCCATGCTCAAGGCCCTGGACCTGGAACCCATCGTCCCCGGCGCCGGCGCCCTCCTGTCGGGAGCCTACTAAAAACGCTTTTGTGGCGAGGGAGCTTGCTCCCGCTGGGGTGCGAAGCGCCCCCAAAAAAACAGGCCTGCTACGCAGCCCAACGGGAGCAAGCTCCCTCGCCACAAGGTTATGTGCACTGTCCATTACCGAGGACTGAAAGATGAGCGAACAATCCGCCGACGCCAACTACCAGGGCGTCTGGGGTAACCGAATCGGCTTCGGCAAAAAATCCGCCCTGCTGATGATCGACTTCATGCAAGGCTATACCACCGAAGGCGCGCCACTGTTTGCCCCCGAAGTGCGCATCGCCGTGGCCGAAAGCGTCGAGCTGCTGGCCTGCGCCAGGCGTCACGGAATCAGCGTGGTGCACACCAATATCCGCTACCATCCGGGCCATTTCGCCGACGGCGGTATCTGGGTAAAAAAGGCCCCGGTGATGAAAGACATGGTCGAGGGTAACCCCCTCGCCGCCTTCTGCACCGAAGTGCTGCCCCTGGCCAATGAAGTGGTCATCACCAAACAATACGCCAGCGCGTTTTTCGGCAGCAGCCTGGCCCCGATGCTGCACGCCCAGGGCATCGACACCGTGGTGCTCGCCGGCTGTTCCACCAGCGGCTGCATCCGGGCCACCGCAGTGGATGCGGTGCAACACGGGTTTCGTACCATCGTCGTGCGCGAATGCGTCGGCGACCGCCACCCGGCGCCCCATGAAGCCAACTTGTTCGATATCGACAGCAAGTACGGCGACGTGGTGAGCAAGCAGGAGGCGATGAGCAAGTTCAAGGAGCAATAACGCGTCAACAGGAACCACGACAAAGAGCGTGGTCCGGAAAAAACTGAGCGCCCACGCTGGAATGCAGTCGAATGTGGGAGCAAGCCCGCTCCCACACTTGATCACCTCCAACAGGGCCACCTCAGTCTTCTGTCACTGCCTTTGGAAGTCGCTTTCACAGCACTCCGAAGTGCTGAAAAAGCGGCCGTATAAAAACCATAAGTCACCGCCAGGAGACACCTCAATGCCCATTGCGAATGCAGCGCCCGCGACTACGGTCGCCGATCCGGTCCACACGCTCTACCACAAGATCACCTGGAAGCTGATTCCGTTCCTGTGTTTCTGCTACCTCGCGGCCTACCTGGACCGCATCAATATCGGCTTCGCCAAACTGCAGATGCTCGACCAGCTGCACTTCAGCGAAACCGCGTTCGGCCTCGGTGCCGGACTGTTTTTTGTCGGCTATATCATCTTCGAAGTCCCCAGCAACCTGATCCTGGAAAAGGTCGGGGCGAAGATCTGGATCGCCCGCATCATGATCACCTGGGGCCTGCTTTCGGCCTGCACCATGCTGGTCACCTCCACCACCCAGTTCTACATCCTGCGGTTCCTGCTGGGTGCGGCCGAAGCCGGGTTTCTGCCGGGCGTGCTGTATTACCTGACCACCTGGTTTCCCACCCATCGCCGGGGGCGGATCATCGCCCTGTTCATGATCGGCCTGCCGCTGTCCAGCGTGATCGGCGGCCCGTTGTCGGGCTGGATCATGGGCCACTTCGACAACATGGCCGGCCTGCGCGGCTGGCAGTGGCTGTTCCTGATCGAAGCAGTGCCCAGCGTGCTGCTCGGTGTGTGGACCTTCTGGGCGCTGCCCAATACCTATCAGCAAGCCAAGTGGCTGTCGCCGGAAGAAAAAAACCTGCTGGAAAGCGAACTGCGCAAGGACGACGCCGACGGTGCCGCCAGCAAACACAGCTTCCGCGACGGCTTCTTCAACCTCAAGGTGTGGATGCTCGGCGGTATCGACTTCTCGATCCTGCTCAGTGCCTATGCCATGGGGTTCTGGATGCCCACATTCATCCGCAACGCCGGGATTACCGACACTTTCCACATCGGCATCCTCACGGCCCTGCCCAGCGTGGCGGCCCTCTTGGGCATGCTGCTGATCGGCGCCAGCTCCGACAAACACCGCGAACGCCGCTGGCACATCATCGTGCCGTTCTTCATCGGCGCGGCGGCGATGGCTACCAGTACGTTCTTCACCCATAACGTGGTCGCCACCGTGGCGCTGTTTGCGATTGCCTCGGCGGCGATCATCGGTGCGGTGCCGGTGTTTTTCAGCCTGCCGGCGACCTTCCTGAAAGGCACCGCAGCGGCCACCGGCTTTGCCCTGGCCTGCTCGCTGGCGAACATCGCAGGCCTGGTGAGCAACTCGTTGATGGGCGTGGCGATTGACGTCACCGGCAGCAGCGCGGGGGCCTTGTGGTTTTTTGCCGGCTGCCTGATTCTCAGCAGCTTCCTGGTGATCGCCTTGCCGGCGAAGCTGGTAAACCGTTAACAACAATTTTTCGGGTGAGTCTCCATGCAAGGTTTCATCAAGCGCTGTGCCCTGCTTGTCGCCGTGGGCCTGTGTGCCGGCGCGGCGCAGGCCGCAGAAAAGGTCATCTTCGACACCGACTTCAACGTGCTCAACGATGACGGCCAGGCCTTTATCATGCTCGCCCAACTGCACGGGCAAAAACGCATCGACCTGCTGGGCATGACCCTGGTCAGCGGCAACGCCTGGGTCGACCAGGAACAGGTCGACGCCCTCAAGGCGGTGGAACGCATGGGTGTGGAAAAGGAAGTCGGCGTGTATTCCGGCGCCGCCTACCCGCTGCTGCATGACTACGCCACCTATGAGGCGGAAAAAGCCCTGTTCGGTTCCGGCTGGCCGGGTGCGTTCAAGAACCCGCGGCCAACCAGTGCCTCACAACTGGTCGCGCCACCGGACGGCCTGGCGACCCACACCAGGCTGCGCAAGGAAACCGCCGCCCAGTTCATCGTCGACAGCGTACGGGCCAACCCCCACGAGGTAACGATCCTGGCGGTCGGCCCGCTGACCAACATTGCCCTGGCGATTCGCTCGGCCCCGGACATCGTGCCGCTGATCAAGCGCATCGTGTACATGGGCGGCGCGCTGGAGATTCCGGGTAACACCACGCCGGCGGCGGAGTTCAACTGGTGGTTCGACCCGGAGGCGGCGAAGATCGTGTTGCGCTCGCCCATCGAACACGTGATTTTTCCCAACGATGTCTGTGAGAAAGTCACCTTCGACAAGTCGGTGTATGAGCGGGTGATCGCACACAAAGGCCCGATTGCCGACCTGTACAAGCACGAGTTCGGGCCACTGTTCGCCAAGGACCCGGCTTACCACAGCTTCACCTGGGACAGCCTGCCGGCACTGTTTCTCGTGAACCCCGGGATCGTCACCGAATCCCGCGAGCTGTGGGTGGACGTGGATGCCACCTTCGGCGCCGACTATGGCCGGGCACTGGGCTACAAGAAAGGCGCGCCGGTCGGCACGCAAAAGGCCAAGGTGGTCTTCGCGGTGGACCAGAAGCAGTTCTGGGACGGTTATGTAGGGTTGGTGACGCTGCCGACGCCGGTCAACATCTTCCGCTGAGTGCGCCGGAACTTGAGGGGCTGTGGTTTAATTGCGCGCCTTTGCCCAGCCCTTCAAGGAATCCGTTGTCGATGAATCAGCCCGCCACCAAAGTCCTGGTCATTGGCTACGTCTGGCCAGAGCCTCGCTCCTCGGCGGCCAGCGGGCACATGATGCAGATTCTGGAGAGTTTCCTGGCCCAAGGCTGGGACATCACCTTCAGCAGCCCGGCGGTCACCGGCGAACACAAGGCCGACCTGCCCGCCCTGGGCATTCGCGAATGCGCGATCGAGTTGAATAACAGCAGTTTCGACGCGTTTATCCAGCAATTGGCTCCGGATATCGTGCTGTTCGACCGTTTCATGATGGAAGAACAGTTCGGCTGGCGCGTGGAAAAATCCTGCCCGAATGCTCTTCGGGTGCTGGAAGCATCCGACCTGCAAAGCCTGCGGGACGCCCGCCACCAGCGCTTCAAGGATTTCCTGAAGGCCCACCCCGAAGCTGATGACTTCGACGCGCTGTTCAGCCGGGACCTGGCCGCCGAATTCGATGACATGGCCGACACCGACCTGGCCAAGCGCGAGATCGCCGCGATCTACCGCTGCGACATCAGCCTGATGATCTCCGACGTGGAAATCCAGTTGCTGACCGAACACTTCAAGGTGCCCGCTGCCCTGCTCCACTGGTGCCCGCTGATGCTGGCGCCGCCCACCGAAGCCTTTGCCCCCTTTGAGGACCGTGCCCACTTCCTGAGCATCGGCAATTTCCGCCATGCGCCGAACTGGGATGCGGTGTTGTGGATGAAGAACAGTGTGTGGCCCCTGATCCGCCAGCAACTGCCCGGCGCTCAACTCCACGTGTACGGCGCCTATACGCCACCCAAGGCCACCGCGCTGCACAACCCGGCCCAGGGCTTCCACGTGATGAATTGGGCCGAGGATGCATTGCAGGTCATGAGCGCTGCGCGTATCTGCCTGGCGCCACTGCGCTTTGGTGCCGGGATCAAGGGCAAGCTGGCCGACGCGATGCTCTGCGGCACACCCAGCGTTACCACACCGAT
>NZ_JACARK010000024.1:0-26652 GCF_013386655.1 Pseudomonas sp. K5002
GCCGGCGCTGCTGGCCACGGCCGACAACGGCGTGCTGATCTGCTGCAACAACCTGGCGAAAGTCGGCATGGACGACTGGCGTGACCAAGTCCTGCGCTGCGCGGAAAAGGCCGGGCGCCCGGTGCGCGACTGGCAGGTCATGACACCCGGCGCAGACTTCCCGTCCCACGACCAGCAACCACCGCTGAAGACCCTGATCCTGCAACTGTAGGACTTGTCCCAAAAGGGTCAGGGCGCAGTAATAAAGGCCCGGCTCTTCGGAACCGTAAACCCGTGCCATACTCCAAGGCACTCTTGATTGACATAGATGGCGTCACATATGCCCAAAGGATTGATTCGCGCCGCTGGCGCCTTGCTGACCGCCCTTGCCCTGTACAGCTTGCTGGGCTTCCTGATTCTCCCCGGCATTGCCCTTCGCGTGGCCAACCAACAGTTGGCCAACTACGCCACGGTGCCGGCGCGTGTCGAGCGTATCGAGCTCAACCCGTTCAGCCTCGAACTGACCGTGTGGGGCCTGAATATCGGTGAGCCGGGCAAGGAGCAAGTGGCCTTTGAACGCCTCTATGCCAACCTGCAGATCGACAGCCTTTGGACCCGCGCCCTGCACCTGGCCGACGTACAACTCGACAAGCCCAAGACCGAGCTGCTGTTCGACAAATCCGGCCAGCTCAACCTGGCGCAGCTGTTCAAACTCCCGGCCAGCGAACCAACACCAACCGATCCGAACGCCAAGCCATTCCCGCTGCGCATCGATAACATCAAGCTGGCAGGCGGCTATGTGCACTTCCAGGATTTGCGCCCGAGCGAGCCGATCGAGTTTCTCTACGACAAACTCGATTTCGAGCTGAAAAACCTCAGCACGCTGCCCGATGACAACGCCGACATGACCCTGGTGGCAGCCGGCCCTGAAGGCGGCCAGATCGACTGGACCGGCAACTTCAGCCTGATCCCGATCGCCTCCGAGGGCAAACTCAAGGTTACTGACGGCAAGATGAAAGTCTGGTGGCCGTATGTACGTGACGCGGTGCCGCTGGTTCTGGAAGACGGCATCCTCAACTTCAGCACCGACTACAAGCTGAGCCTGGCCAAGGAAACCGAGCTGAACCTGACCAACGTCGCCCTGAGTGTCGCGCCGTTTGCGATCAAGGCACCGGATGGCCGGCCGCTCGCGCGCCTGCAGAAGCTGGACGTCAGCGAAACCACCGTGGACCTGGCCAAACAGCAAGTGATCGTCGGCAAGATCCGCAGTAATAAACTCGAAACCTGGGCCGCCCTTGAAGCCGACGGCCAGCTGGACTGGCAGAAGCTGTTTGCCAGCCAACCGAGCAAACCTGCAACTGCACCCGCAGCCGAGCCAGCCACCGCACCCGCTACCGCCGACTCGCCAAAACCTGCACCGGCAGCGCCGAGCAAGCCTTGGCAAGTGCTGCTCAAGGACGTGCAACTGCGCGACTATCAAGTGCATCTGGCTGACCGCTCGGCCAAACCGGCAGTCGCCCTGGAAGTCGGGCCGCTGAACCTTGACCTGCAGGGTTTCGACAGCCTTAACCAGAGCCCTTTTACCCTCAAGCTCGATACCGGCGTAGGCAAACAAGGCAAGCTCGAGGCGACCGGCCAGGTCAACCTGAGCCCGGTCAGCGCCAAGCTGAAAGTGGACACCAAAGACATCGACCTGCGCGTCGCCCAGTCCTATATCAGCCCGTTTATCCGCCTGGAACTGCGTAGCGGCATGCTCGGCAGCAACCTCGACGTGAACCTGAAAAGCACCGCCCCCCTGGCATTCCAGGTGACCGGCCGGGCCCAGGTCGACCAGTTGCACACCCTGGACACCATGAAGACCCGCGACTTCCTCAAGTGGCAGCGCCTGGTGCTGGAAGGCGTGAATTATCAACATGGCGACAGCCTGTCGATCGACAAGGTCAACCTGTTGCAGCCCTATGCGCGCTTCATGATCAACGATGACCGCACCACCAACATCGATGACCTGCTGATCCCGCAGCCGGCCAACAGCCCCGGCAAGTCCGCGGCGAAACCTGCGGCCAGCAAAGAGAAGCCCCTGGGCATTCATATTGGTCAAATTGCGATCAACGACGGCTCGGCCAACTTCGCCGACTTCAGCCTGACCCCGAACTTCGCCACGGCCATCCAGCAGCTCAACGGCCAGATCGGCACCATTGACAGTCGCCAGGCCAAACCGGCGAGCGTCGACGTCAAGGGCAAGGTTGACCGTTATGCACCGGTCACCATCAAGGGCAGCGTGAATCCGTTTGACCCGATGGCCGCACTGGATATCGCCACCAGCTTCAAACGCGTCGAACTGACCACCCTGACGCCATACTCGGGCAAGTTTGCCGGGTTCCGCATCCGCAAGGGTCGGCTCAACCTGGACCTGCATTACGTCATCACCAAGGGCCAGTTGAAGGCCGAAAACAAGGTGGTAGTCGAGCAACTGCAACTGGGTGAGAAGGTCGACAGCGCCGACGCCGTGGACCTGCCGATTCGCCTGGCGATAGCCCTGCTCAAGGACTCCGACGGCAAGATCTCGATCGAACTGCCGGTGACCGGCGACTTGAACAACCCGCAGTTCAGCGTCATGCCGATTGTCTGGCAGACCCTGCGCAACCTGGTAGTACGTGCGGCCACGGCGCCATTCAAGTTCATTGGCGGCCTGATCAGCGGTGGTGGTGCCCAAGACCTTGGCAACGTGTCGTTTGCCGCAGGCTCCAGCGAGCTGAGCAAGGATTCCCAGTCGGCCCTCGACAGCCTGGCCAAAGCCCTCAAGGAGCGCCCAGCGCTGCGCCTGGAGATCGAAGGCACCGCCGCTGCCAGCAGTGACGGCCCGCTTTTGGCCGCACAACGGCTGGAACGCGAATACCAGTACAACTACTACAAGATCCTCCAGCGCCGTGGCGACAAGGTGCCGGCCCAGGCGTCGCTGCTCGAAGTACCGGAAAAGGAAAAGGCGCCGCTGCTGGAAGGCATCTACCGCACCCGCCTGAAACAACAGCCTCCGGCCGAATGGAAAGACCTGAGCAATGACGAGCGCACCGCCAAGCTGCGGGACGGTGTGATCAAGTTCTGGAGTGGCAGTGACGTGTTGCTGCGCCAACTGGGCCAGGACCGCGCCAGCGCGATCAAGGACTACCTGGTAGACAAGGCGCAGCTGGAAGATGAGCGGGTTTACTTTATCGATGCAAACCTTGGGGAAGCGGAGAAAGATGGTCGGGTGGTAACACCGATGCATCTGGATGCCGAATAAACCGGCACCCGCTGAGTACCTGTGGCGAGGGGGCTTGTCCCCCGTTGGGCTGCGTAGCGGCCCCAATGAGGGCGTCGCGGTCATTCAGGCGGATCACCGTCGTCATACCAAGGGGCCGCTACGCAGCCCAACGGGGGCAAGCCCCCTCGCCACAAGAGCCTCGCTGACCTCCCCACTTTTCTACCCACAATAGAACAGGCCCCGACACAAGTGCCGGGGCCTGTAATGACCACATCCGTGTGGTCGGTCGCATGAACCTGTGAGGTGCATTGAGCGGATAACTAGACTCGCTCGTGGCCGCCTCCGCCTAGCTCAGGCGATTCGTTAAGCGTTACTCTGCTTTCAGGCCGTCGGCCGATACAGCTTTAACGCCTTTGATTTTCTTGGTGATGTTCACCGCGGTAGTTTTCTGCGCTTCAGTCACTGCGACGGTCGACGACAGGGAAACTACACCTTTGTTGGTTTCGACTTTGATGTCGGTGCCAGGAATACCTTTCTCGGTTACCAGGTCAGCTTTCACTTTGGTGGTGATCCAAGTGTCCGAGGTGGACTCTTTGGCACCAGCAGCTGCACTTTTGGTTTTGTCGACGTTATCAGCCTTGGTAGCGCCGCCAGCCATCAGGCCGTCAGCCGAAACTGCGGTTACGCCTTTGATTTTCTTGGTGATCGCTACAGCAGTAGCTTTCTGAGCGTCGGAGATAGCAACTGTCGAGGACAGGGAAACCACACCTTTGTTGGTCTCAACCTTAATGTCCGAACCAGGAATACCTTTCTCGGTCAGCAGGTCAGCTTTGACTTTGGTGGTGATCCAGGTATCCGAAGTGGACTCTTTAGCCTTGGTGACTTCACCGGCCGCCAGCGTCATAGGGGCTTGGGAAGTCTGAGCAAAGGCTACGTTAGCACCCATGGCCAGGGTCAGAGCGGTAGCAGTAGCGAGAGCGAACTTCTTCATACGAGTAACTCCTGTTTTATTAAAAGTCTGCAGTACGTAAACCTTGATGCTGCAGCGTTAACAGGGATATTGCAGACAGTGTGCCAACTCGATGCGACCAATTAAATCCTTATAAAACAATACGTTATGAAAACAGGTGATTTTCGGAATCGTGCAACTTGCATGAAGACGAACGTGCCTGCATGCAAGTTGCGGCTTTTGGGGTATGGCTAAACGCCTGATTTCGCGACACTTTCCCGCAGGCATAAAAAAAGGACTCCGAAGAGTCCTTTTTCAGCTTGCAGCGACGGGGTGATTAAACGCCCGAAGCCTTGGCTGCTGCTACGTCCTTGATGGATAGCTTGATACGGCCGCGGTTGTCCACGTCCAGTACCAGCACTTCCACTTCCTGGCCTTCTTTCAGGATGTCGGTCACTTTCTCAACGCGAGCATCGCTCAGCATGGAGATGTGAACCAGACCGTCCTTGCCCGGCAGGATGTTGACGAATGCGCCGAAGTCGACGATGCGCTCAACCTTACCGACGTAGATCTTGCCGATCTCGGCTTCAGCAGTGATACCCAGGACGCGCTGACGTGCCGCTTCAGCCGCTTCCTTGGTTTCGCCGAAGATCTTGATCGAGCCGTCGTCTTCGATGTCGATCGAAGCCTTGGTCTCTTCACAGATCGCACGAATGGTCGCGCCGCCTTTACCGATAACATCACGGATTTTGTCGGTGTCGATTTTCATCGCGATCATGGTCGGAGCATTTTCCGACAGTTCGGTACGGGACTGACCAATGATCTGGTTCATCTGACCGAGGATGTTCAGGCGCGCTTCCAGGGCTTGGCCCAGAGCGATCTCCATGATTTCTTCGGTGATGCCTTTGATCTTGATGTCCATCTGCAGCGCGGTAACACCTTTGGCGGTACCGGCTACTTTGAAGTCCATGTCGCCGAGGTGGTCTTCGTCACCCAGGATGTCGGTCAGGATGGCGAACTTCTCACCTTCTTTAACCAGACCCATGGCGATACCGGCAACCGGTGCCTTCATCGGTACACCGGCATCCATCAGAGCCAGGGAAGCACCGCAGACCGAAGCCATGGAGCTGGAACCGTTGGACTCGGTGATTTCCGACACAACACGAATGGTGTACGGGAACACGTCGGCGGCAGGCAGCATGGCTGCAATCGAACGACGGGCCAGACGGCCGTGACCGATTTCGCGGCGGCCAGCGCCACCCATGCGACCACACTCACCTACCGAGAACGGAGGGAAGTTGTAGTGCAGCATGAACGGGTCTTTTTTCTCGCCTTCCAGGGTGTCCAGCAGCTGTGCGTCACGGGCAGTACCCAGTGTTGCAACAACCAGGGCCTGGGTTTCACCGCGGGTGAACAGGGCCGAACCGTGGGTTTTTGGCAGAACGCCGACTTCGATGTTCAGCGGACGTACGGTGCGGGTGTCGCGGCCGTCGATACGTGGCTTGCCGTTAACGATGTTTTCGCGAACGGTGCGGTATTCGATTTCGCCGAAGGCTGCTTTGACTTCGCTGGAAGAAGGCTGGCCTTCTTCACCGGACAGCTTGGCAACAACCTGGTCCTTCAGCTCACCCAGGCGAGCGTAACGGTCGGCCTTGATGGTGATGGTGTAGGCGTCGGAGATAGCGGTGCCGAACTCGGAGCGGATAGCGCCCAGCAGTGCGGTAGCTTCTGGCTGAGGAGCCCAGGTCCAGGTTGGCTTGGCAGCTTCAGCGGCCAGTTCCTTGACAGCGTTGATCACAACCTGGAACTCGTCGTGAGCAAACAGTACAGCGCCCAGCATCTGGTCTTCGGTCAGCTCTTTGGCTTCCGATTCAACCATCAACACGGCTTCCGAAGTACCGGCAACGACCATGTCCAGGCTCGAAGCTTTCTGTTGTTCGTAAGTCGGGTTCAGCAGGTAGCCGGTGCTTTCGTGGAATGCAACACGGGCAGCGCCGATCGGGCCATCGAAAGGAATACCGGAGATGGCCAGGGCCGCCGAGGTACCGATCATCGCAGCGATGTCCGGATCGGTCTTCTTGCTGGTGGAAACGACGGTGCAGACAACCTGCACTTCGTTCATGAAGCCTTCTGGGAACAGCGGACGGATCGGACGGTCGATCAGTCGGGAAGTCAGGGTTTCTTTCTCGGAAGGACGGCCTTCACGCTTGAAGAAACCACCAGGGATCTTACCGGCAGCGTAAGTCTTTTCCTGGTAGTGAACGGAAAGAGGGAAGAAGCCTTTGCTTGGGTCAGCGGTCTTGGCGCCTACAACGGTCACCAATACGGTGACGTCGTCGTCAACGGTGACCAGCACTGCGCCGGAGGCTTGACGGGCGATACGGCCTGTCTCGAGGGTAACGGTCGACTGACCGAACTGGAATTTTTTGATAACCGGGTTCACGGTGTCCTACCTTCTTTGTGGCTCTTGGGGAACTTGTCTTCTTGCGAAATTCTTGGGCAATGTCGGGAATCGGCCCAACGCCTGTCCAGGGTAAAACGTGTATCCAGATAAAACTTGAGGCTGGAAGCCTGCCATGGGCCAGCGGGAAACCCACTGACACACGACAGCCAACCAACCTCTAGCGCAATCGCTTATTAGCGACGCAGACCCAGGCGACCGATCAGAGTCTGATAACGACCCAGATCCTTGCCTTTCAGGTAGTCCAGCAGCTTACGGCGCTGGTTTACCATGCGGATCAGACCACGACGGGAGTGGTGATCTTTACCGTTGGCCTTGAAGTGACCTTGCAGCTTGTTGATGTTGTGGGTCAGCAGTGCAACTTGCACTTCTGGCGAACCAGTGTCACCAACAGCTTGCTGATAGTCAGCAACGATTTGTGCTTTTTCTTGAACGTCGAGAGCCATGAGGCAATCCTTTTTTCAGGAAACCACCCAAAGGGCAGTTTCAACAGGCCAGGGACAAATCCCTGTATCTAAAAATGAGTAGTGACCATGCCTGCTAACAGCCACCCTCGTTCCAGTTTGAGTAAAAGCTACTGCGCTTTTACCACAAACTGGTTTCGGTCATTCTGACCGAATCAGTCGACGCGGCGCGATGCGCCCGTCTTCGCTCACTTCACCGATACCGATAAAGCGACCGTTGTGATCTTGTACCCGCACCATGCCGAACTTCGGGGCATCCGGTGCACGTACCGGCTGGCCGTTAAGCCAGTAGAACGCGCTGTGCTCCGAGAAGTGCAGCAATGGCCAATCCAGTAAACCGCTGTCCGATGGCATCAGGAAGCGATCAACCGCTTCGTTGCCGCCTTCGGCATGCACTGCTTCCAGCTCTTCCAGCGTGACCGTCTGGGCCAGGGTGAAAGGGCCTGCCTGGGTGCGTCGCAGTTCTGCAACGTATGCGCCACAGCCTAGTTGCTCACCGATATCTTCCACGAGGGTGCGGATATAGGTGCCTTTGCTGCAGTCCACCGCCAACCGGGCAGTGTCGCCTTCAGCGGCGAGCAATTCCAAGCGCGCAATAGTAACAGAACGCGGTTCGCGCTCCACCACTTCCCCTGCACGTGCCAGCTTGTAAAGAGGCTGGCCATCACGCTTGAGAGCCGAGTACATCGGCGGTATCTGACTGATTTGCCCACGAAAAGCAGGTAAGGCAGCTTCGATATCAGCACGACCAACGGTCACCTCGCGAACCTGCAAAACATCACCTTCGGCGTCTGCCGTGGTGGTGGTCTTGCCCAGTTGCATCAGGGTCTCGTAGCCCTTGTCGGAATCGAGTAGGTATTGCGAAAACTTGGTGGCCTCGCCGAAGCACAACGGCAACACGCCGGTGGCCAAGGGGTCGAGGCTGCCGGTGTGCCCAGCCTTCTCGGCATTGAGCAGCCAGCGAACCTTCTGCAACGCCGCATTGGAGGTAAAACCAATGGGCTTGTCGAGCAGAATGATGCCGCTGACATTACGACGGATACGTTTGACCTGAGCCACCGATTACTCCTTGGCGTCTTCAGGCGTGGCGGATTCCGGGTGCTGATTGTCTTCAGCCACGGCCCGCTCGATCAGTGCCGACAGGTGCGCGCCACGCACGACGCTTTCGTCGTAGTGGAAGTGCAACTGAGGAACGCTGCGCAGCTTCATTTCACGGGCCAACTGCATACGCAGGAAACCTGCGGCGGAGTTGAGCACCTTGATGCTTTGCGCGATTTCTTCGCTGTTGTCCTGGCCCATCACGGTGATGAAGATCTTGGCGTGACCAACGTCACGGCTGACTTCAACGGCGGTGATGGTGACCAGGCCAACACGTGGGTCTTTTACTTCACGACGGATCAGCTGTGCCAGCTCACGCTGCATCTGATCGCCGATACGTTGGGTACGGCTGTATTCTTTTGCCATGTCTTGTTACCTGTTGCTGCCACACGGTGAAACCCGTGGGGTCTGAAAGCGGCAAACGCCCGGCCTGACAAAAGCCAGACCGGGCGTTGCGTTTAGAGTCCGGACACAGGCCAGGCATTTGCATGCCCGGGCGCTGCGTGGCCCTTGAAGTACGCGAGTTAGAGGCTGCGAGCAACCTGGACCTTCTCGTAGACTTCGATCTTGTCACCCGCCTTGACGTCGTTGTAGCTCTTGACGCCAATACCGCATTCCATGCCGGCACGTACTTCGGAAGCGTCATCCTTGAAGCGGCGCAGGGATTCCAGCTCGCCTTCGAAGATAACGATGTCTTCACGCAGTACACGGATTGGACGGTTACGGTGCACAACACCTTCGATAACCATGCAACCGGCGATCGCGCCGAATTTCGGCGAGCGGAACACGTCACGCACCTCGGCCACACCCAGGATGTTCTCCCGGACGTCGCTGCCAAGCATGCCGGTGAGGGCTTTCTTGACGTCTTCGATGATGTCGTAGATGACGTTGTAGTAACGCATGTCCAGGCCTTCCTGCTCGACGATCTTCCGTGCGCCAGCATCGGCACGCACGTTGAAGCCGAACAGTACAGCGTTGGAGGCCAGCGCCAGGTTGGCATCGGATTCGGTGATACCACCGACACCGCCGCCGACCACACGCACTTGCACTTCGTCGTTACCCAGGCCATTCAAGGCGCCGTTCAACGCTTCGAGGGAACCACGAACGTCAGATTTGAGGACGATGTTAAGCGTCTTCTTCTCTGCCTGGCCCATGTTCTCGAAGATGTTTTCCAGCTTGCCGGCGTGAGCACGGGCCAGCTTGACTTCGCGGAACTTGCCTTGACGGAACAGAGCCACTTCACGGGCTTTCTTCTCGTCCGACAGCACGCTCATCTCGTCGCCAGCGTCCGGGGTACCGTCCAGGCCGAGGATCTCGACAGGGATGGAAGGACCGGCTTCCTTGATTGGCTTGCCGTTCTCGTCGAGCATGGCACGTACACGGCCATAGTTCGAACCGACCAGGACCATGTCGCCTTGGCGCAGGGTACCGTCTTGAACCAGAACGGTTGCAACCGGGCCACGACCCTTGTCGAGACGCGATTCAACCACAACACCACGACCCGGGGCCGATGGGGTTGCTTTCAGTTCGAGAACTTCGGCTTGCAGCAGGACAGCTTCAAGCAGTTCGTCTACACCGGTACCGACTTTCGCCGAAACAGAAACGAATGGCGTATCACCGCCCCACTCTTCGGAAGTCACGCCGTGAACCGACAGTTCGCTACGGATGCGATCGAGATCGGCGCCCGGCTTGTCGATTTTGTTCACTGCAACAACCAGAGGAACACCAGCGGCTTTAGCGTGCTGGACAGCTTCAATGGTCTGCGGCATTACACCGTCGTCCGCTGCAACTACCAGGATCACGATGTCAGTCGCCTTGGCACCACGGGCACGCATGGCGGTAAACGCGGCGTGACCAGGGGTGTCGAGGAAGGTGACCATGCCGCGTTCGGTTTCAACGTGGTATGCACCGATGTGCTGGGTGATGCCGCCGGCTTCGCCTGCAGCTACCTTGGCACGACGGATATAGTCGAGCAGCGAGGTCTTACCATGGTCAACGTGGCCCATTACGGTCACGACTGGCGCACGGGAGAACGTCTCGCCTTCAAACTTCAGGGACTCGGCCAGGGAATCTTCCAGGGCGGTGTCGCTGACCAGGGTCACTTTGTGGCCCAGCTCTTCAGCAACCAGTTGGGCAGTTTCCTGGTCCAGTACCTGGTTGATGGTCGCTGGGGTACCCAGTTTGAACATGAACTTGATGATTTCAGCAGCCTTGACCGACATCTGATTGGCGAGGTCGCCAACAGTGATGGTCTCGCCGATCTGCACGTCACGCACGACAGGGCCGGTTGGGCTCTGGAAACCGTGGGCGTTGCGCTTCTTCAGCTTGGCCTTGCCGCGACCACCGCGACGGAAGCTGTCGCTTTCTTCGTCGGTAGTACGTGGGGCAACGCGTGGCGCTGGCGCCTTCTCTTTGACCGAAGCACGATGTGGAGCGTTTTTGCGCTCACCATCGCCACTGCCACGACGATTGTTATCGTCGGCACGTGGTTTGTCCGGGCGGCGAGGTTCTTCGCGTTTGCGAGCGTCGGCTGCAGGAGCTGGCGCGGCGGCAACCGGAGCGGCCTCACGAACAGCTTCAACAGGCGCGCTAGGCGCAGCAACGGCCTCAGTGTTAGCAGGTTGCGCAGCAGCAGGCTGGCGACGCGCTTCTTCTTCGGCGCGACGCTTGGCTTCTTCTTCAGCCTTCTGACGAGCAGCATTTTCTACTGCGCGACGTTCTTCCAGTTCGCGTTTGCGCTCGGCTTCGATTTCTTCCGGGCTGCGCTGTACGAAGACTTTCTTCTTGCGTACTTCAACGCTGATGCTCTTGCTGCCAGCAACACGCAGGGTGCTGGTGGTTTTGCGCTGCAATGTAATCTTGCGCGGTTCTTCCACTTTCGCCTTGTGGCTGCTCTTCAAGTGAGTCAGCAAAGACTGCTTCTCACTATCGCTCACACCTTCATCGGCGGCGGTGTGCGGCAGACCTGCCTCACGCATCTGCTGCAACAGGCGCTCTACCGGTGTTTTGACCTCATCGGCCAGTTGTTTCACCGTGACTTGCGTCATGCACTTCTCTCCTCAGGCCGCGCCTAATTACTCGAACCAATGGGCTCGGGCGGCCATGATCAACTTGCCGGCACGATCATCGTCAATGCCGTCGATGTCGAGCAGGTCGTCAATAGACTGCTCGGCCAGGTCTTCGCGGGTAATTACGCCGCGCACCGCCAGTTCCATCGCCAAATCCTTGTCCATACCCTCAAGCGAGAGCAGGTCTTCGGCCGGATGGGCGTCTGCCAGCTTTTCCTCAGTAGCGATGGCTTTAGTCAACAAACGATCCTTGGCCCGAGCGCGAAGCTCGTTGACGGTGTCTTCGTCAAAGCCGTCGATGTTGAGCATTTCTTCCAACGGTACGTAGGCAATCTCTTCCAGGCTGGTGAAGCCTTCATCTACCAGCACCTGTGCCAGGTCTTCGTCGACTTCCAGCTCGTCGATGAAGTTGCGCAGGATGTCACCGGTTTCTGCTTGCTGCTTAGCCTGGATGTCCGATTCGGTCATCACGTTCAGGGTCCAGCCGGTCAACTGGCTGGCCAAACGTACGTTCTGACCACCGCGACCGATGGCCTGAGCCAGATTGTCTGCGCCAACGGCGATGTCCATTGCATGGGCATCCTCGTCAACGATAATTGCCGCCACTTCAGCAGGCGACATTGCGTTGATCACGAACTGCGCAGGGTTATCGTCCCACAGGACGATGTCCACACGCTCACCGCCCAATTCGCCCGACACTGCCTGGACGCGCGAACCGCGCATACCAATGCAAGCGCCTTGCGGGTCGATGCGTTTGTCCTTGGAGCGGACCGCGATCTTGGCGCGTGAACCCGGATCGCGGGACGCAGCCATGACTTCGATCAGGCCTTCGGCAATTTCCGGCACTTCGATGCGGAACAGCTCGATCAGCATTTCCGGCGCGGTACGCGACAGGATCAACTGAGGGCCGCGGTTCTCGGTGCGGATTTCCTTGAGCAGCGCACGCAAGCGCACGCCAACCCGGAAAGTTTCGCGGGAAATGATGTCTTCGCGGGCCAGCAACGCTTCAGCGTTGTTACCCAGGTCGACGATCACGTTGTCGCGGGTGACTTTTTTCACGGTGCCGGAGATGATTTCCCCCAGGCGCTCGCGATAAGCGTCAACGACTTGAGCGCGCTCGGCTTCGCGGACCTTCTGCACGATGACTTGCTTGGCAGTCTGTGCAGCGATGCGGCCGAACTCGATGGATTCGATCTTTTCTTCGACGACATCACCGACCTGGGCGCCCGGATGCGTTTCAGCAACCTTGCTCGGCCAGGTTTCGATGGCCGGATCATCAAGATCGGCTTCTTCGACGACCGTCCAGCGACGGAAAGTCTCGTAGGCACCGGTGTGGCGGTTGATTTCCACACGCAGATCAACTTCGTCTTCAAAACGCTTTTTGGTAGCAGTGGCCAGGGCCAGCTCCAGCGCTTCAAAAATCACGTTTGCCGGTACGCCCTTTTCATTGGATACCGACTCAACAACCAGCAGTACTTCTTTGCTCATCGTACGCCTCGCCTTTCGCAAGCCATTGGATCCGCGGGATCCGCGTCTCAGTCAAAACTGGGAATAATGTTGGCCTTGTCGATCATATCGATCGGCAACAGGAACTCATGGTCTTCTACCTGCACCACGACGTCCTGCTCTTCTACACCGCGCAGAAGGCCCTGAAAGTTGCGTCGCCCTTCAAAGGGAGAGCGCAGCTTGATCTTCACTTGTTCACCGGCAAATTTTGCAAACTGATCAATAGTGAACAGTGGGCGTTCCATGCCAGGCGAGGAAACTTCGAGGGTGTATTCAACGGAGATCGGATCTTCAACATCCAGGACACCGCTGATCTGACGGCTGACAATGGCACAATCGTCCACCAGCACGCCGCCCTCTTTATCGATATAAACGCGCAACATTGAGTGGCGACCTTGAGCCGAAAACTCAATACCCCAGCATTCATAGCCTAGGGCCACGACCACCGGGGCCAACAAGGCCTGCAACTCTTCTAGCTTGCTCGACACCTGAACCCCCTCGTGCATGTATGTGCATGCTGTGCAAAATAAAAAAATGGGCGAAACGCCCATCCTTGAAACGCCGTCGAACAGCGGCGTTGAAAGTGTCCAGCTAACAAAAAGCCCCTTAAAAGGGGCTCCGCTAAAACTGGTTGCGGGGGCCGGATTTGAACCGACGACCTTCGGGTTATGAGCCCGACGAGCTACCAGACTGCTCCACCCCGCGACAAAGCTGGGGCGGAAGTATACGACCGATCCCTTACAGGGTCAATGTAACCTTCCACCTACAAGAAAGCCCGCAACAGCGGGCTCTCCTGATAATTGGTACCGAGAAGGGGACTCGAACCCCTACACCCTATGGGCACAACCACCTCAAGGTTGCGTGTCTACCAATTCCACCACCTCGGCAATACAGCGTTTACAACCTTCTTACTTCTGCTCTTGAGCTGGAGGTACGTCAGTCGCTGGAGTAGCCGACTTTTGCTCTTGAAGCACCGGGACATCATCAGAAGCCGGTTTTGCTTTTGGTACTTCCAACACTGCTGGGTTTGGGAGACCTACTTGAGTCAGCACATGAGCTTTCTCTTTAGCAAAGTAACCTAACCCCAAGCTGGTTATGAAGAAACCGGCGGCAAGTATAGCAGTAAACTTACTAAGAAAGGTAGAGGAACCTTGGCTTCCGAACACAGTATTTGAAGCACCTGCCCCGAAAGACGCACCAGCGTCCGCACCTTTACCCTGCTGCAGCAAAACCAGAGCAACTACGCCCAGTGCACCCAGCAGATGAAAAACAACGATGACTGTTTCCAGCATTTTTTCAGTTTCCCGCGGCGCGACAAATCGCACCGAACTCATCTGCATTCAGGGAAGCTCCACCAATGAGCCCCCCATCGATATCCGGCATGCCGAACAGTTCGACCGCATTGGCCGCCTTCACGCTGCCGCCGTATAGAAGCCGCACACCTCGTGCGACCTCAGAATTCTCTGCCGCCAACTGCGCGCGGATGGCTGCGTGCACATCCTGCGCCTGTTGCGGCGAAGCAGTCAGCCCGGTGCCAATGGCCCAGACCGGCTCGTAAGCAATTACTGCATTTGCAAAGGCACCGACTCCCAGCTCCTCGATGATGCTGCCCAGCTGACGCCCGACAACCTCAAGAGTTTTACCGGACTCACGCTGCTCAAGGGTCTCCCCTATGCACAACACCGGAACCAAGCCGCAAGCCTGTGCCGCCGCGAATTTGCGATTGAGTGTCCCATCACGCTCGCCCATGATCTGGCGGCGCTCGGAGTGCCCAACAAGCACCAGGGAGCAACCCGCATCAACCAGCTGACTCGGTGCAATCTCACCGGTCAACGCACCTTGCATGGATTCCACCGCAGAGTTCTGCGCGCCGACCTGGATCGACTTGCCTTTCAAGCCATCAATCACTTGATTGATATACAAGCAAGGCGGGAATACCGCGACATCAACACCGCTAGGCAAGGCCAAATGACGAAGGCCATTGATCAGCTCAGCGACACTGGCGCGGGTACCGTGCATCTTCCAGTTACCAGCTACCATAGTGCGACGCATGCTGTACCTCGTCGGTCAAAGTGGGCGCAGATGTTACCCAACCACATCATCACTGGCAAGCCGAATTCAGGCGCAAACTTCAGTTACCAGTTTTGCCAGCTCTTCGGCATAGCCGCGAACCTGTGTTTCGTCCTCGCCCTCGACCATTACACGCACCAAAGGCTCGGTACCCGACTTGCGCAGCAAGACCCGGCCACGCCCCGCCATGGCGGCAGTCACGCGCTCACTGGCCTCTTTGACAGCCGGATGCTCGATAGGGTTGTCACCGCCTGCAAAGCGCACGTTGAGCAGCACTTGAGGGCACTTGCGCAACGCCTGCCGCGCCTGGGCCAGGCTTTCTTCACGGCGACGCAGCGCCAGCAGCACCTGCAGCGCCGCAATGATCGCATCCCCGGTAGTCGTGTGCTGGAAGCAGACGACATGACCGGAATTTTCGCCACCCACCTGCCAATTACGCTCCAGCAGGTCGGCAATCACGTAGCGGTCACCGACATTGGCGCGCACAAACGGGATCCCCAGATCTGCCAGGGCCAGCTCCAGGCCAAGATTGCTCATCAAGGTACCGACGACGCCGCCTTGCAGCTTGTTACGCTCATGCAGGTCACGGGCGATGATGAACAACAGGTCGTCGCCATCGACGATCGCGCCAGTGTGGTCGACCATCAATACGCGGTCGCCATCACCATCGAACGCGATGCCCAAGTCGGCATGCTCAGCCAGGACAGCCGCCTGCAACTGCCCCATGTGGGTTGAGCCGCAGTTGTCGTTGATGTTCAGGCCGTTCGGCTGCGCCGACAGTACAGTAACGTCTGCGCCAAGCTCCTTGAACACACTCGGTGCGACTTTGTACGTCGCGCCGTGGGCGCAGTCGATGACGACCTTCAACCCGGCAAAATTGGTGCTGCTAGGCACGCTGCTTTTGCAGAATTCGATGTAACGGCCGGAAGCGTCGTTAATCCGCGATACCTTGCCCAGCTTGCTCGATTCGACGACGGTCATCGGCGCATCCAGCAACTCTTCGATCATGTGCTCGATCTCATCCGGCAGCTTGGTGCCCTGGCCTGAGAAGAACTTGATGCCGTTGTCATCGTGGGGATTGTGCGAAGCGCTGATCACGATACCGGCTTCAGCATGAAAGGTACGTGTCAGGTAAGCGATCGCCGGCGTAGGCATCGGCCCCAACAGCATCACATCAGCGCCGGCAGCAGACAGACCTGCCTCCAGCGCAGACTCAAACATATAACCCGAGATACGCGTGTCCTTACCCACCAGGATACGGCAGGCCCCCATGCTGCGGAACGCCATGCCGGCGGCCCAGCCCAGCTTGAGCATGAAATCGGGAGTAATCGGGAATTCGCCGACCCGACCGCGAATGCCATCGGTGCCAAAATACTTTTTAGTCATAAGTGCTCCATCATTCTTATTCGGCTGATTCAACCGCTGCGATCATCCGCACTACATCTATCGTCTCGGCCACGTCATGCACGCGCAAGATACGCGCACCCTTGACCACGGCAAGTGCCGCAAGTGCCAGGCCGCCATGCAGCCGCTCACCCACCGGACGATTCAACGCCAGACCTATCATGCTCTTGCGCGAAACCCCGACCAACAAGGGGCGACCAAGGGCATGCAGGGATTCCATATGCTTGAACAGGCTTAAATTGTGCTGCAAGGTCTTGGCAAAGCCAAATCCCGGGTCGAGGATTATCCGCTCGGGAGCAATCCCCACCGCCGCGCATTGAGCCATGCGCTCGGCAAGAAAACCTTTCACTTCACCGACCAGATTGTCGTAATGCGGGTCGTCCTGCATCGTGCCCGGCTCGCCAAGCATATGCATCAGGCAAACCGGCAGCCCCGTCGCGGCGGCCGCATCCAGAGCGCCATCGCGCTGCAAAGAGCGCACATCGTTGATCAACCCTGCACCCAGCCGCGCAGTTTCGCGCATAACGGCAGGGGTCGAGGTGTCGACAGAGATGATGACGTCCAGCTCTTGATGGATGCGCTCGACAATCGGAGCAACCCGTTCCAGCTCCTCCAGGGGAGAAACTGCGCGCGCACCGGGCCGGGTTGATTCGCCACCGACGTCAATCAGAGTCGCACCGGCAGCCACCATCGCTTCCGCATGGCGCAACGCAGCATCAAGCTGACTGAAGCGACCACCATCGGAAAAGGAATCAGGGGTTACATTAAGAATGCCCATAACGTGTGTATGGGCCAAATCAAGAACCCGGCTGCCGCAAGGCAACCGGGTCGAGGACAACGCAGAAGTCATTTCAAACCTTAATGGTCAGCAGCCGGGCCGCCGATCGGGGCTTCAGGGCGTTCGTTCTGTACCACTGGCGGCGTGCCCGAAGTACCCGAACCACCTTCCCAATCGCGAGGCTCGCGAGGCGTACGACCGGCCATGATGTCGTCAATCTGCTCGGCATCAATGGTCTCGTACTTCATCAGGGCATCAGCCATGGCGTCGAGCTTGTCGCGGTTGTCGGTGAGGATCTGCTTGGCCGTGCCGTAGCACTGGTCAATGATGCTGCGCACCTCGGAGTCGATCAGCTTGGCTGTCTCGCCGGAGAAGCTGGCAGCTTGACCACCACCACCGCGACCCAGGAATACTTCGCCTTCTTCCTCGGCATACATCAAAGGACCGAGTTTCTCCGACAGACCCCACTTGGTCACCATGTTCCGCGCAATCTGGCTGGCACGCATGATGTCGTTGGAGGCACCGGTGGTAACACCGTCGAAGCCAAGGGTCATCTCTTCGGCGATCCGGCCGCCATACAGCGAGCAGATCTGGCTGATCAAGGCACGCTTGGAGAGGCTGTAGCGATCCTCTTCCGGCAGGAACATGGTGACGCCCAGCGCCCGGCCACGAGGAATGATCGATACCTTGTAGACTGGGTCATGCTCAGGCACAACGCGGCCAACAATGGCGTGACCGGCTTCATGATAAGCGGTGTTCTGCTTCTCTTTCTCGGACATGACCATGGATTTGCGCTCTGCGCCCATCATGATCTTGTCTTTCGCCAGCTCGAACTCCTTCATTTCAACGATGCGCTTGCCGGTACGGGCGGCAAACAGCGACGCCTCGTTCACCAGGTTGGCAAGGTCGGCACCGGAGAAGCCTGGAGTACCACGGGCAATCACGGCCGGAGCCACGTCGTCGCCCATTGGCACTTTGCGCATGTGTACTTTCAGGATCTGCTCACGACCGCGGATGTCTGGCAAACCGACAACGACCTGACGGTCAAAACGGCCCGGACGCAGCAGCGCAGGGTCGAGTACGTCTGGACGGTTGGTTGCGGCGATTACGATGATGCCGTCGTTCATTTCGAAACCGTCCATCTCAACCAGCAACTGGTTAAGAGTCTGCTCACGCTCATCATGACCGCCACCCATGCCGGCGCCACGATGGCGACCAACGGCGTCGATTTCATCGATGAAGATGATGCAAGGCGCGTGTTTCTTGGCCTGTTCGAACATGTCGCGAACACGGCTGGCACCGACACCGACGAACATTTCGACGAAATCGGAACCGGAAATGGTGAAGAAAGGTACTTTGGCTTCGCCGGCAATGGCCTTGGCCAACAGGGTTTTACCGGTACCTGGCGGGCCAACCATCAGCACACCGCGAGGAATACGGCCACCCAGGCGCTGGAACTTGCCCGGATCGCGCAGGAACTCAACCAGTTCGCCCACTTCTTCCTTGGCTTCGTCGCAACCGGCAACGTCAGCCAGGGTAGTTTTCACCTGGTCTTCGGAGAGCAGGCGTGCCTTGCTCTTGCCGAAGCTCATCGGCCCGCCCTTGCCTCCCGCACCACCTTGCATCTGGCGCATGAAGAACATGAACACGGCGATAATCACCAGTATCGGGAAGCTGGCCACCAGGAGCTGGGTCCAGATGCTCTGCTGCTCAGGCTGCTTGCCTTCGACAACCACGTGGTTATCCACCAGGTCGCCGATCAGGCCATTGTCCTGGATTGCCGGACGGATGGTCTTGAAGCTGTCGCCATCGTTGCGCTTGCCGGTAATCACGTAGCCATCAACTGCTACGCGCTCGACCTTGCCATCCTTAACTTGCTGGATGAAGTCGGAATAGTTGAGGGTCTGCGGCTCGTTAGGGCTGGAGAAGTTGTTCATCACCGTCACGAGGACAGCCGCGATGATCAACCACAGGATCAGATTCTTTGCCATATCGTTCAATTAACTACCCTCTGAAGCAAGCTCCGCTACTGGCGCGTGCTTCGCATGATATTCACCGGCCTAACTTACTACATTACCTACAACTCTGGCAGGCGCCGTCTGTAACCCTTTGTGAAACTTTGACTACACAATATTCGTAAAGCTTCGTGACGAAAGCGATATAAAAAAACCTATCGCCTCCGTCAAATTTCTCAAAAACGCTCTTCACTGGCAGCGCCTTCAATGCCACGGAAGCCGCGACCCAGCAAATACTGCTCGCGAGACCTGTCCCGGGAAGAGTCAGGCTTGCGTGTCTGTACCTTGTCGAACAGTTTGCGGATGTTCTTGTGATACTCGTCGAAGCCTTCACCCTGGAAGACCTTGACCAGGAAGTCACCACCCGGACGCAGTACCCGTCCTGCCAGGTCCAGTGCCAATTCGCACAGGAACATGGCTCGCGGCATATCAACAGCCGGTAATCCACTCATATTGGGGGCCATATCGGAAATCACAAGGTCTACCTGCGAATTTCCGACGGCCTCAAGGATCTGTGCCAGCACTTCATCCTGGGTAAAATCGCCGTGAACAAAGGTCACGTCAGGGATGCTGTCCATTTCCAGGATGTCGGAAGCGATCAAACGACCTTGTCCACCAATCAGACGACTGGTCACCTGGGACCAGCCACCCGGGGCGGCACCCAGGTCGATAACGCTCATGCCAGGACGGATCAACTTGTCCTTTTCCTGGATCTCCAGCAGTTTGTAGCTGGCCCGGGAACGGTAGCCATCCTTTTGCGCCATTTTGACGTAAGGGTCGTTGAAATGCTCTTGCAGCCACTTAAGGCTAGTTTTGGAACGGGCCACGGGCCACCTCGAAAATAAAACGGGTCGTGATTAACTGGGCGGTCCCGGACTCGCTCGGGTAAACTGGCCGCCGCTTTTTACAAGATCAGACGCAGGGGTCAGATTATGCCGCTCACTCAAGAGCAGAAGAAACAGTACAAATCCATTGGCCACCATCTGAAACCAGTTTTGATTGTGGCTGACAACGGTTTGACTGAAGGTGTGTTAGCCGAACTTGAACGCGCATTGAGCGATCACGAGCTAATCAAGATCAAGGTCAGCATCCTTGATCGCGAGGCGCGCCTGGCAGCTATTGCAGAACTGTGCAAGGCTGGCAAAGCGGACCTGGTTCAGGTCATCGGCAAGATGGCGCTGCTGTATCGCAAGAACTTCAGCGCCAACAAGCAACTGTCGAACGTACACCGCTTCAAGTGAAACAAGGGTCACGGGCGTGCTTCGCACGCCCTGCCACTCCATCCTGGCGCCGGCTGTACAACCAGCACCAACCCGGAAAACCCTAGCACAAGATAGCTGAACAGCTGCCAGCGCAACGCCTCCGGCAGAAAGATGCGCACCACGCAAAACATTGCGCACGCATACAGCGCCATCAACAGCAGTTGCCCGCGAATATCCCGCCACAGACTCCCCAAGCCTTCGGCCTTGATCAGCACCAGCGCCTGAAGCGTCACGCACGCCGCTGCAAAACCTACCAGCAACGCGCTTAATAATCCGCTGACCTCATCGATCAGCAACGGTGCCAGGCCAATCAGGCCCAGCGCCGGCAGCACACCAATATGTAACAGCCATAGGCCGCCAACCCAAAGCATCTGGGCAAACTGCCAAAGCATGGCGCCCGCACGAAGCGGGCGCCGCCTTTCAGATGTGACGAACTTCGACAATCTCGTACTCGATCACGCCACCAGGCGTCTTGACGGCCACCACGTCACCCTCTTCCTTGGCAATCAAGGCGCGGGCCAGCGGCGAACCGACGGAGATCTTGCCGAGTTTGAAGTCGGCCTCGTCTTCACCCACGATGTGGTACACCACGCTTTCGTCAGTCTCGACGTTGGCGATTTCCACGGTGGTGCCGAAAATCACCTTGCCGGTATGCGGGATGGTCGTGACGTCGATAACCACCGAATTCTGCAGGCGGCCTTCGATGTCACGGATCCGCGCCTCGACCATACCTTGCTGCTCGCGGGCAGCATGGTATTCAGCGTTTTCCTTCAGGTCACCCAATTCCCGGGCCGTACCGATGTCCTGGCTCAGCTTCGGACGGACGACCTTGGTCAGGTGGGCGTGCTCTTCTTCCAGGGCTTTTGCGCCCTGGACGGTCATTGGGTATTTGATCATGCCTTCAATCCTGCGTGTAGATCCTGCAAGCGACGCACGGTTTTTTCAGGACCGAACTTCAGCGCTTCGCAGATAGCTTCGCCAGCAGCAATGGTGGTGGTGCAGTAGATCTTGTGCTGCAAGGCGTTACGACGAATGGAGTAGGAGTCCGCGATCGACTGGCGACCTTCGGTGGTGTTGATGATCAGGGTGACTTCGTCATTCTTGATCATGTCGACCACGTGTGGACGGCCTTCCGTTACCTTGTTCACGCGACGCACTTTCAGGCCGGCAGCCTCGATCAGCTTGGCGGTCCCGGCAGTGGCCACGACTTCGAAGCCCAAGTTGATCAGATCACGGGCCACGCCTGCAACCAGCGGCTTGTCATCATCGCGCACGCTGATGAACGCAGTACCGCCGGTAGGCAGCACTTCGCTGGCGCCCATCTGGGCTTTGGCGAATGCTTCACCGAAGGTATCGCCCACGCCCATCACTTCACCGGTGGACTTCATCTCCGGGCCCAGGATCGGGTCCACACCAGGGAATTTGGCGAATGGGAACACCGCCTCTTTCACACTGTAGAAGTTCGGAATGATTTCCTTGGTGAAGCCGATTTCCTTCAAGGTCTTACCGGCCATCACACGGGCAGCAATCATTGCCAGGGAAACACCGATGCACTTGGAAACAAACGGCACGGTACGCGAGGCGCGCGGGTTGACTTCGATGACGTAGATGTCTTCGCCTTGCAGCGCCAACTGTACGTTCATCAGGCCGACCACGCCCAGCTCCAGGGCCATTTTCTTGACCTGTTCGCGCATCTCGTCCTGGATGTGTGCAGGCAGCGAGTATGGCGGCAGCGAGCAAGCGGAGTCACCGGAGTGAACGCCAGCCTGTTCGATGTGCTGCATGATCGCGCCGATCACCACGTCGGTGCCGTCGCAGACCGCATCCACGTCCATCTCGATGGCGCAGTTGAGGAAGTGGTCCAGCAGCACCGGGCTGTCGTTGGACACTTTCACCGCATCACGCAGGTAACGCTTGAGTTCGTCTTCTTCGTAGACGATTTCCATCGCCCGGCCGCCCAGTACGTAGGACGGACGCACCACCAGCGGGTAACCAATCTTGCTGGCCGCGCGGATCGCTTCGTCTTCGCTGCGCACAGTGGCGTTTGGCGGCTGACGCAGGTTCAGGCGCTCAACCATCTGCTGGAAGCGCTCACGGTCTTCGGCGCGGTCGATAGCGTCAGGGCTGGTACCGATGATCGGCACGCCAGCAGCTTCAAGTGCGCGCGCCAGTTTCAACGGGGTTTGGCCGCCGTACTGGACGATCACGCCTTTTGGCTTCTCGACACGGCAGATTTCCAGTACGTCTTCCAGCGTTACCGGCTCGAAGTACAGACGGTCGGAAGTGTCGTAGTCAGTAGAAACAGTTTCCGGGTTGCAGTTGACCATGATGGTCTCGTACCCGTCTTCGCGCAGAGCGAGAGCGGCGTGTACGCAGCAATAATCGAACTCGATGCCTTGGCCGATACGGTTTGGACCGCCGCCCAGGATCATGATCTTGTCGCGGCCCGACGGCGCGGCTTCGCACTCTTCCTCGTAGGTGGAGTACATGTATGCGGTGTCGGTGGCGAACTCGGCCGCACAGGTATCAACGCGCTTGTAGACCGGGAAGATGTCCAGCTTGTGGCGATGGGTGCGCAGGTTCTTCTCGGTCACGCCCAGCAGCTTGGCCAAACGCATGTCGGAGAAACCTTTGCGCTTGAGGCGGAACATCAGGTCGCGGTCGATGGAGGACAGACCGAGGGTCTTGACCTTCTCTTCTTCCTTGATCAGATCTTCGATCTGCACCAGGAACCACGGGTCGATCATGTTCATGCCGAAGATGTCTTCGACGGTCATGCCGGCGCGGAAAGCATCGGCCACGTACCAGATACGCTCGGCACCCGGCACGGTCAGCTCGCGCTTGAGCACGCTCATGCTTTCCGGGTTGCTCAGGTCGAGCTTCTCGTCCAGACCGCAAACGCCCACTTCCAGGCCGCGCAGGGCTTTCTGCAGGGACTCCTGGAAGGTCCGGCCGATGGCCATGACTTCACCGACCGACTTCATCTGAGTGGTCAGGCGGGCGTCGGCTTTCGGGAATTTCTCGAAAGCGAAACGTGGCAGCTTGGTGACGACGTAATCGATCGACGGCTCGAAGGAAGCTGGCGTTGCGCCGCCGGTGATTTCGTTCTGCAGCTCGTCCAGGGTGTAACCGATCGCCAGCTTGGCGGCGATGCGCGCAATCGGGAAGCCGGTAGCTTTCGATGCCAGCGCCGAAGAACGCGATACACGCGGGTTCATCTCGATCACAACCATGCGGCCAGTGTCCGGGCAGATGCCGAACTGGACGTTGGAGCCACCGGTTTCCACACCGATCTCACGCAGCACCGCCAAAGAGGCGTTACGCATGATCTGGTATTCCTTGTCCGTCAGGGTCTGTGCCGGCGCAACGGTGATCGAGTCACCGGTGTGCACGCCCATCGGGTCGAAGTTTTCGATCGAGCAGACGATGATGCAGTTGTCCTTCTTATCGCGGACAACCTCCATCTCATATTCTTTCCAGCCGATCAGGGATTCGTCGATCAGCAGCTCTTTGGTCGGAGACAGGTCCAGGCCGCGGGCGCAGATTTCTTCGAACTCTTCACGGTTGTAAGCGATACCGCCGCCGGTGCCGCCCATGGTGAAGGACGGACGGATGATGCACGGGAAGCCCAGGCGCTCAAGGACCGCGTTGGCCTCTTCCATGCTGTGGGCGATACCGGAACGCGGGCAATCAAGGCCGATGGACTTCATGGCCTTGTCGAAACGCGAACGGTCTTCAGCCTTGTCGATGGTGTCGGCATTGGCGCCGATCATCTCTACGCCGAACTTCTCCAGGACGCCTTCGCGCTCCAGGTCCAGTGCGCAGTTCAGGGCGGTCTGGCCACCCATGGTTGGCAGCAGGGCGTCCGGACGCTCTTTCTCGATGATCTTGGCAACGGTCTGCCACTTGATCGGCTCGATGTAGGTGGCGTCGGCCATGTCCGGGTCGGTCATGATGGTGGCCGGGTTGGAGTTCACCAGGATGACGCGGTAGCCCTCTTCGCGCAGGGCTTTACAGGCCTGGGCGCCGGAGTAGTCGAATTCGCAGGCCTGGCCGATCACGATCGGGCCAGCGCCGAGAATCAGGATGCTTTTTATGTCTGTACGTTTTGGCATGGGTTTGTCACTCAAATCCGCAGGTCAGTCGGCAAGCCGTCTTGAACAATCTTTGAAGAGCCCGAGGGGGCCGCCGGTTTCCCGGGCCGCCCTCAGGCCGCTCAGTTAGCGTCGCTTGGCCATCTCATTGATGAAACGGTCGAACAGCGGCGCTACGTCGTTCGGGCCCGGGCTTGCTTCAGGGTGGCCCTGGAAGCTGAACGCGCTCTTGTCGGTGCGCTCGATACCTTGCAGGGAACCGTCGAACAGCGACTTGTGAATCGCCCGGACGTTGCCCGGCAGCGTCGCTTCATCCACCGCAAAACCGTGGTTCTGGCTGGTGATCATCACGACGCCGGTGTCCAGGTCCTGCACCGGGTGGTTGGCACCGTGGTGGCCGTGACCCATTTTCAGGGTCTTGGCGCCGGAGGCCAGGGCCAGCAGTTGGTGGCCGAGGCAGATGCCGAATACCGGGATCTCGGTTTCCAGCACTTCCTTGATCGCCTTGATGGCGTAGTCGCAAGGCTCCGGGTCACCCGGGCCGTTGGACAGGAACACGCCGTCCGGCTGCAGGGCCAGTACGTCGTTGGCCGGGGTCTGCGCAGGCACCACGGTCACGCGGCAACCGCGCTCGACCAGCATGCGCAGGATGTTGTGCTTGATACCGTAGTCGTAGGCCACGACGTGGTAAGGCAGTTCGGAAGCTTCGATGGTCGCGTGACTGTCGGTCTTCAAGTCCCAGACGGTGGAGCGCCACTCGTACGTTTCCTTGGTGCTGACGACTTTCGCCAGGTCCATGCCTTTCAGGCCAGGGAAACCTTGGGCCGCTGCAATCGCTGCTTCTTCGGAGATGTTGTCACCGGCCATGATGCAGCCGTTCTGCGAGCCTTTTTCACGCAGGATGCGTGTCAGGCGACGCGTATCGATACCGGCGATCGCCACAACGTTGTTGGCTTTCAGGTAATCGGACAGGGACATCGTGTTACGCCAGTTGCTCGCTACCAGTGGCAGGTCACGAATGACCAGGCCAGCCGACCAGACACGATCAGACTCGGCGTCTTCCGGTGTAGTACCGGTGTTGCCGATGTGCGGATAGGTCAGGGTGACGATCTGTTGGGCGTAGGAAGGATCAGTAAGGATTTCCTGATAGCCGGTCATGGCGGTGTTGAACACCACCTCTCCAACGGTCTGACCGTCGGCTCCAATGGCTTCGCCGCGAAAAATGCTGCCATCAGCAAGGGCGAGTATGGCTGGCTTAGTCAAGAAGACCTCCCGTAAATAAAGCCTGAAAGGGCGATCGCAGGTTGTAAAAAAGCGGAGTGACGTATGGACACGTCACCCCGCTTCTTCACTGAATTATTCTGCGCGCTTTTAGTGGACACACTAAAGCTGTAGCTTACAGAAAAAGGCTTTTTTGGTCCACCGCTAATGAGCCTTAAAGGCAGGGGAATGCGACAGGACGTCGCCTAGCGGGTAAAAACGGGGCCTCAGCATATTCCTGAGACCCCGTTTTAGCTACTTCTTAATGCAGGTCCAGCACGTCGCGCATGTCGTACAGGCCCGGCGCACGACCCTCAAGCCACAGCGCCGCACGCACGGCACCCTTGGCGAACGTCATGCGGCTAGACGCCTTGTGGGTGATCTCAAGACGCTCGCCCTCGGTTGCGAACAACACCGTGTGATCGCCCACCACATCACCGCCGCGAACGGTGGCAAAACCGATGGTGTCGTGGGCGCGGGCACCGGTATGACCTTCACGGCCATACACCGCCACCTTCGACAGGTCACGACCCAGGGCATCGGCAATCGCCTCGCCCATACGCAATGCCGTACCGGACGGCGCATCGATCTTGTGCCGGTGATGAGTCTCGATGATCTCGATGTCAGCCTCATCACCCATCACCCGCGCCGCCATGTCGAGCAGCTTCAGCGACAGATTGACGCCGACGCTGAAATTGGCCGCGAACACGATTGGAATATCCTTGCCCGCCTCCACCAGCAGCTGCTTTTGCTCGGCGCTCAGGCCCGTTGTGCCGATCACCATGGCCTTGCCCGTCTTGCGGCAGAACGCCAGGTTTTTCAGCATCACGTCCGGCAGGGTGAAATCGATCAGCACGTCGAACTCGTCGGCAACCTGCTCCAGATTGCCGGACAACGAAACGCCGATCCGCCCCAGGGACGCCAACTCACCCGCATCCGCACCAATCAAGGTGCTGCCGGGACGAACAATCGCCGCCGTCAGCCCGGAGGCCGGCGAGCGTGC
>NZ_JACARK010000240.1:0-5246 GCF_013386655.1 Pseudomonas sp. K5002
GCGAGTCCTGGAAATCTCGTTGGGGATTGTCTGCTCCACGCTGGTCAGCGCCGCGATCCTGCCGCAAACCGCCAGCGCTGCGATGCGCAACGCCCTGTACCAGAGCTTCGGTGTGTTCTCGCTGTTCGTCACCGACGGCCTGCGCGGTCGCAGCGAGCGCGAAGGCTTTGAACGCAGCAACGTGCGCTTTATCGCCGAAGCCGTGGGCCTGGAAGGGCTGCGCAGCATCACCGTGTTCGAAGACCCGCACATGCGTCGGCGCAATGGCCGGCTGACGCGCTTGAACAGCGAGTTCATGGGCATCACCACGCGCTTCAACGCCTTGCACCAATTGCTCGAGCGCCTGCGCAGCCAGGAGGCCGATCACGTGGTGGCTGCGATCAAGCCGGGCCTGCAAGACCTGGCGGAACTGCTCGACGGTTTTTCCGGCCGTGCGCTCACCAGCCCCGATGCGGCGCGCCTGGCCAATCAGTTGAACGCCTACAAGGAAGGCCTGCCCGCCAAGGTGCGCAGCCTGCGCACCCGCTTCCAGGAAAGCGCCCCCAGCGACGCCGAACTGTTGGACTTTCACACCGCCTATGAGCTGCTGTACCGCTTCGTCGACGACTTGCACAACTACGCCCAGACCCACGCCTCCCTGGCGGATCACAGCCACGAGCGCGAACACTGGGACGAACCCTACACCCCGAAAACCAACTGGCTGGCCTGCGCCGCCTCGGGGATTCGCGCCTCGTTTATCCTGATCGTGCTCGGCAGTTACTGGGTGGCCACGGCCTGGCCCAGTGGCGCGACCATGACCCTGATCGCCGCGGCGACGGTGGGTTTGTCGGCCGCCACCCCCAACCCCAAGCGCATGGCCTTTCAAATGGCTTGCGGCACCTTGATCGGGGCGCTGGTGGGCTTTGTCGAAATGTTCTTCGTGTTTCCCTGGATCGACGGTTTCCCGTTGCTGTGCGTGATGCTCGCGCCGGTGATCATCTTCGGTTCGTTCCTGGCTTCGCGCCCGCAGTACGCAGGAGTCGGCGTCGGGTTGCTGATCTTCTTCAGCACCGGCTCGGTGCCGGACAACCTCACGATCTACAACCCCTATACCTTCATCAACGACTACATCGCCATGGTCATCGGCATGCTGGTGTGTGCGGCGGCGGGCGCGATCATCCTGCCGCCCAACAGCCGCTGGTTGTGGCGTCGGCTGGAGCAGGACTTGCGCGAGCAAGTGGTGTTCGCCATCAGCGGCAAACTCAAGGGCCTGGCGTCGGGTTTCGAAAGCCGCACCCGCGACCTGCTGCACCAGGCCTACGGCTTTGCCGCCGGGCAACCCCAGGTGCAACGCAACCTGCTGCGCTGGATGTTCGTGGTGCTGGAAGTCGGCCACGCGATCATCGAGTTGCGCAAGGAACAGGCGATCCTGCCGGTGCACCCGGCGTATGCCGAGTCCCAGCCGTGGCGCCAGGCGATCCGGGTGATGGGCCGTTCGTTGGTGCGGCTGTTCCTGCAACCCAGCGCCAGCAACTTGGAGCGCAGCCTGGTCGCCGTGGACCACGCCATCAGCCGGGTGCAGGCCACCGACGAACCCTTCGCCCCGCACTTCGACACCTCGGCCCTGCGCCGGGTGAAAAGCTACCTGCACTTTATCCGCACCTCATTGCTGGACCCGCAATCACCCCTGGCTGCCCTCAAGCCCGAAGGACCCGCCCATGCCTCGTGAAATCGCCTTCCATGGCGTCTACATGCCCACCATGACCCTGATGTTTCTGATCGCGGCGGGCCTGGCCTGGGCCCTCGACCGGTTTCTGGCCGGCTTTGACCTGTACCGTTTTTTCTGGCACCCGGCGCTGCTGCGCCTGAGCCTGTTCGCTTGCTTGTTCGGCGCCCTGGCGCTGACCGTCTACCGTTGAGAATGCCCCGATGAAAAAGTTTTTCAGCCTGCTCGCGACCTTGCTGGTACTGGCCCTGGCGATCTGGATTGGCCGCACGTTGTGGGTGCACTACATGGAAACTCCCTGGACCCGCGATGGCCGGGTGCGCGCCGACATCATCAACGTCGCCGCCGACGTCACCGGCGAAGTGGTCAACGTTCCGGTGCGTGACAACCAGTTGGTGAAAAAGGGTGACCTGCTGATGCAGATCGACCCTGAGCATTACCAGATTGCGGTCAAGCAGGCGCAATCCCTGGTGGCTTCCCGCAAGGCCACCTGGGAGATGCGCAAGGTCAACGCCCACCGCCGCGCCGACCTCGACGCCCTGGTGATCTCCAAGGAAAACCGCGACGACGCCAGTAACATCGCCGACTCGGCCCTGGCCGACTACCAACATGCCCTGGCCCAGCTTGAAGCGGCGCAACTGAACCTCAAGCGCACCCAGGTGGTGGCGGCGGTCGACGGCTACGTCACCAACCTCAACGTGCACCGTGGCGACTACGCGCGTATTGGCGAGGCGAAGATGGCGGTGGTGGATATGAACTCGTTCTGGGTGTACGGCTTCTTTGAAGAAACCAAGCTGCCCCACGTCAAAGTCGGGGACAAGGCCGACATGCAGTTGATGAGCGGCGAAACCCTCAAGGGGCACGTGGAAAGCATTTCGCGCGGCATCTACGACCGGGACAACCCGGAGAGCCGCGAGTTGATCGCCGATGTGAACCCGACGTTCAACTGGGTGCGCCTGGCCCAGCGGGTGCCGGTGCGGATTCATATCGATGAAGTGCCGGAAGGTGTGCTGTTGGCGGCGGGGATCACCTGCACCGTGATCGTCAACCAAACACAGAACTGAATGTGGGAGCGGGCTTGCTCGCGAAGGCAGTGTGTCAGTCAACGAAAATATCGACTGATCCACCGCATTCGCGAGCAAGCCCGCTCCCACATTTTTACCGTGTCAGGCCTGTAGAAACGTCTCGTGCAAATGGCGCCACAGCAGGGCGCCACTGGCCTGCTTTTCAAACACCACGGTCGATCGCCGATCGGTTTGGGCACCGCTGCCATCCACCTGCTGCTCGCGATAACTCACCGTCGCGCCACGGGCATGTCGGTCAATCCCGGCAAACTCGCTGAGGCTGATCCTGAACCCGGGCCGCTTGCCGCCAGCCTGGCTGAACAGCTGGTTGAGCAGTGCAAAATCCAGTTGTTTGCCCGCCGGGGTGATCATGGAAAAGTCCGGCGAAAAACGCCTCAGCAAAACCTCCAGTGTTCCCTCGGGGGCTGTGCCGGCAAACCATTGCTCGATCTCGACATGGGCCTGGATCACTTCATCAAAAAAATCGCGGTAGTCAATCATCGTGTGGGCTCGCTGGCAGGGTGAAGCAGTGTCCGTACCTTGGACGCATCCAGGCACAGTACGGCAAATAATGGAAACAGGGTCAACGCCGCGGCAATCGCGAAGGTGACGGTGAACGAGTCCAGCGCAGCCAGCACCCCACTGAGCACGGCGGCACCGAGGCAAAAACTCAATTGCCGATTGATGTTCCACAAGGCGCTGGCATGCCCCATGCGCTCGGCCGGAATGTCGAGAAAGGCCAGGGTTTGCGCGGTGCTGCTGCACAGGCTGCCACCCAGGCCCATCAGGAGGTAGGCGAGCACCACGACAACCGGGTGCGGCTCGATCAGCAACAGGATGCCGAGGGCTTGCAGCAGCATGCCCGCCAGCAGCAGCGGCCTCGGCCCGCAGCGATTGAACAGTTTTTTGCTCAAGGCAATCGCCAGCCCCGAGGCCAGCGCCCACGGCAGCATCAGCGCGCCGATGAGGCTGGCGGTAAAGCCGAGGCCGTGCAGATAAAGAATCGCCACCAGGCTGGTGCCGATAAACACGCCCGGGATGAACAGGTAAACCAGCATCGCGACCCGCAGCATCGGGCGGCGAGCCTGGCCCAATACGTGACCGAGCTCCAGCGCCGGGCGTGTGGACGCGGGCGTGTCTGCCACCAGCCAGCGCAAGGTCAGCATCACGGTGATCAGCGCCAGCGGCAGGTTGGCGAAAAAGATCCAGCGCCACGACACGCTGTCCACCACCAGGCCGCCCAATGCTGGCGACAACGCCGGAATCAGCAGCGCCACCAGCATGACCCTGGCTGTCAGTTGGCTGCGTTCTGCCGGCGGAAAATGCCGATAGGCCAAGGCTTGCCCCACCGGAATCAACAAGCCGCCACCCAAGCCCTGCAACAGGCGCCAGCCGATCAGCGCTTCAATCGAGGCGGCCTGGCCCACCAGCACCGAGGCTACGCCGAACAGCAACAGGCTGACGGCAATCAACCGGCGCTCACCCAACAGCGCCGCCAGCCAAACACTCAGGGGAATGACGACGGTCAGGCCGAGCATGTAGGCGTTGCCGATCCATGCCAGTTGCGTGACCGAGGCGTGCAACTCGCGGGCGATGTCCGGGTAAGCGATGGTGGCGACAAACATGTTCACCAGGTCGAGGGCGAAGCCCAGTAGAAAGATCCAGGTGACTTTCGAGCGGTAGGTCATTGCGCAGTTCCTGCTGTGGATGGCGGCAGGGTAGGCGGGTGCGGGCACTTGGGAAACAGCGGTTTGACTGTTAGTTTGTCAAAAATATTTTGACAAAGGAGCGCGTGGCATATGGTCAGCCTGGATCGTTTCGACACCTTCAAGGCCGTGGTCGAGGCCGGATCGTTGACGGCAGCCGCTGATGTCCTCGGGCAGACGCGAGCGGTGGTGAGCTTCAACCTCAAGCGCCTGGAAGCCGAGCTGGGCGTGACCCTGCTGACCCGCAGTACTCGGCAACTGGCACTGACCGATGCGGGCGAACGCTTTTACCTGCGCTGCACGCGCATGCTGGAAGAAGCGCGCCTGGCGGTGGAAGAGGCCCGTTCGGAGCACAGCCAGCTCAAGGGCACATTGCGGATCACCACCACCGTCGAATACGGATTGGCGGTGGTGGTGCCGGCAGTGGAAACCTTTCGCGGCCTGCACCCGGAATTGAACATCCAGTTATCCACCTCCTCCAGCCACGCCGACCTGATCTCCGAGCGCTTCGATGTGGCTATTCGATTGGGGCGGATGCTCGACTCCAATCATCGGGCGGTGCAGCTGTCGAGCTACGAAATCCTCGCCGTGGCTGCACCGGGGTTTGCCGGGGTCGCCACGCTGGAAGAGCTGGAGCAACTGCCCAAGCTGGGGCACGGGCGGCTGACGGAGTTGACGGTGCTCGACCCGGCCGGCCATGAGCACCTGTACCGTCCAGGCCCCGGCAAGGCTTCACTGGTTGCCGACAGTGCCGCCATTCTCCAGGCGTTT
>NZ_JACARK010000241.1:0-22398 GCF_013386655.1 Pseudomonas sp. K5002
ACCAGAACCCGGCGCCGGACCTGAAGATCGAACGCCCCGGCCTGCCCGAAGACGGCCACGAATCCCGCACCTGGCAAGCCGGCATCGGCACCCGGGGCGACAAGGCCTTCGGCGAATACGGCCTGCGCATGGCCTACCACGACCTGAACGACAACGCCGAAGGCTTTCCCTTGGGCGCGCAGATTGAAATCCTGCAAATGAAACTGCGCCAGTACGAAGGCAACCACTGGCAATTGCAGCAACTGGATCTGGCAACCATCCGCTCACTGACCCCACGCAACGAGCTGCTGCAGCCGTGGTCGTGGCAAGTCACCGGCGGCCTGGAGCGCGTACCGGGCAAGCATGACGACGAGACACTCGTCAGCCACGTCAACGGTGGCGCGGGCGGCACCTGGCAACTGCGCGACGACATGCTTGGCTTCGCCCTCGGCACCGTGCGCGTGGAGCACAACAGCGACTTCGGTGAAGCCATCTCCCCGGCTGCCGGGTTCAATACAGGTGTGTTGTGGCGCAACCCGCTGGGCAACCTGAGCCTGGAGGTCAAGGGTGACTTCTTCACCAATGGCGAGGTGCGGCGCAGTATCAGCCTGAATCAACAGTGGGAATTGTCGCGCAACCTGGGGCTGAGACTGAGTGCGCAGCGGGAATACAGCCACCTCGCGACACCGGTGAACGAAGTGATGCTGGAAGTGAAGTGGTATCACTATTAATCCCTGAGCCGTAGATCGTTCCCACGCTCCGCGTGGGAATGCATCCTGTGACGCTCTGCGTCACGACCTTAAAAGCGGACGCAGAGCGTCCAGAGCGGCATGCCCACGCAGAGCGTGGGAACGATCTCTAATTAGTCCATAAGGAGCTTGCTCCCGCTGGGCTGCGCAGCAGCCCCAAAACCAGACACCTCACCCTCTCTGTAATATCTCTATACCCTGAACAGGGGCCGCTTCGCGCCCCAGCGGGAGCAAGCTCCCTCGCCACAGGGGGCGCGTGATCGCCCGAAGCCGCAGCGTCACACGGATTTCTCACATCCGTTTCACATACCCCGAACGAATCCACTCCTACACTTCCCCCATCAGCCGTTCAACGGCCAGGGAGCAAGCGATGTGGCGGTACGCTGGAGTGCTGGGCCTGTTGGCCCTGCTGTCGGGTTGCCAATCAACCCATGAGGATTTGCTGGCCAAGGGTTATCCACCCGCCTTCGCCGATGGCTATGACGACGGTTGCAGCAGCGGCCGCCAGGCTGCCGGGGTGATCACCGGGGAATTTCGCAAGAACGTCCCGCGCTACCTGAAAGACCGCACCTACGCCGAAGGCTGGGATGATGGCTTTCGCCAATGCAAGGCCATGCGCGAGAACGAAGACCTGAACGACTACAAGAATCGCCACTGGGACGACCGCGAACGCGCCTGGCAACAGGAAAAAGACCGCGACGCTGCCAGGGCCTTTCGCTCGCAATAGGTCGCTTCCAGACATCCAGCGAAACTTAACCCCTGCGACCATGGCCCAAACTCCATAGCAGGAGAACGTCATGAGTCGAGCTTTCATCAACGAAGACAGCGCCGCTGCCCAGGCCAGCCAACCGGTGGAACGCCAGGTCAGCGCGCAACCCAATCACCTCACTGCCCGCGGACTTGCACAATTGCAGGCCAGGGTCGCGCAGTTGCAGCATGAGCACAGCGAAGAATCCGCCAAGGGCGAGCAGGCCGATAAACAGCGCCAGGCCGACCTTGAGCGGGATTTGCGTTACTTCAACCAGCGCCTGCAAAGCGCACAGGTGGTGGCGCCGGCAACCTCCACCGACAAGGTGCAAATCGGCAGCTGGGTGACCTTTGCCAACGAACAGGACGAAGAGCAGCGCATTCAGTTAGTGGGCGAAGACCAGGCCGACGCCACGGTGGGCCTGATCAACTGGGGTTCGCCACTGGGCCGCGCGCTGCTGGGTGCACAGGTGGGCGACGAGGTGCTGTGGAAGCGCCCCGTCGGTGATCAGTTGATCGAAATCCTGCGCATCGAACCCGAGGGTTAAACGATGCCCTGGGCCAGCATTGCATCCGCAACCTTCACGAAGCCTGCAATGTTGGCGCCCTTCACGTAGTTGACCCGGCCGTTCTCTTCGCCGTAGTGCACGCACGCATGGTGGATCGACTGCATGATGTTGTGCAGCTTGCTGTCCACTTCACCGGCGGTCCACAGCAGGCGCATGGCGTTCTGCGACATCTCCAGCCCGCTCACCGCCACCCCGCCGGCATTGGACGCCTTGCCCGGCGCGAACAGGATGCCGGCCTCGATAAAGATATCCACCGCCTCCAGGGTGGTCGGCATGTTGGCGCCTTCGGCCACGCAGACGCAGCCATTGCGCAACAGAGTGCGCGCCGCTTCGGCGTCCAGTTCATTCTGGGTGGCGCAGGGCAACGCGATGTCGCAGGCCAGTTCCCATGGTGCTTTGCCGGCGCGGAATTCCAGGCCGAAACGCGATGCCAGTTCGCTGATGCGCCCGCGCTGTACGTTTTTCAGTTCAAGCAGTGCCGACCATTGTTCTTCGGTCAAACCGCTTTCGCAGTACAGAGTGCCTTCGGAGTCGGACAAGGAAATCACCTTGCCGCCCAGGTCCATGACCTTGCGCGCCGCGTACTGGGCGACGTTGCCGGAGCCGGAGATCGCCACGCGCTTGCCTTCGACCCGCTCGCCGTTGCGCTTGAGCATTTCTTCAGCGAAGTACACGCAGCCAAAACCGGTGGCCTCCGGGCGAATCAGGCTGCCGCCGTAGCTCATGCCCTTGCCGGTCAGCACCGAAGTGAACTGGTTGCTCAGGCGCTTGTACTGGCCGAACAGGAAGCCGATCTCCCGGGCGCCCACGCCAATATCACCGGCGGGCACGTCCACGTCCGAGCCGATATGGCGATACAGCTCGCTCATGAACGCCTGGCAGAAACGCATCACCTCGGCGTCGCTCTTGCCCTTGGGATCGAAGTCCGAGCCGCCCTTGCCGCCGCCCATGGGCAGCGAGGTCAGGGAGTTCTTGAAGGTTTGTTCGAAGGCGAGAAATTTCAGCACGCCCAGGTTCACCGACGGGTGGAAGCGCAGGCCACCTTTATAAGGGCCGATGGCGCTGTTCATCTGGATCCGGAACCCGCGGTTGACCCGTACTTTGCCCTGGTCATCTTCCCACGACACCCGGAACACAATCGCACGCTCCGGCTCGCAGATGCGCTCCAGGATGCCCGAGTTCAGGTAGTGGGGATTGGCTTCAAGAAACGGCCACAAACTGCGCAGGACTTCTTCCACGGCCTGGTGGAATTCCGGCTGGTCGGGGTCGCGTTTCTTGAGGCGGGCAAGGAAGGATTCAACGGATTCGATCATGAAAAGTCTCGGAAAATTTATTGTCGTTAAAGGAGATTTGTCCCGGACTTTATCAATTCATGTCGCACCGCGACAGGGCAAAATGTCGCTTTTGTGAATTTAAATGGTGCATTAGATATAAATACAAGCGTTTTTTGCACCTTAATGAGGATTTCAATCCAGGCCTTGCACCAACAGTTAATCCGCTATCGCAGGCAAGCCAGCTCCCACATTTGATCCAGTGCATCCATGACAATGCGGTCAACTGTGGGAGCTGGCTTGCCTGCGATGCAGACGACGCGGTCCACCTGGAAACACGCAAAAAAAAGCGGAACCCGAAGGCCCCGCTTGTTCAAACCACCAACCCGGATCAGGCCAGCTTCTTGTGCCGTACACGATGCGGCTGGGCAGCAGCTTCGCCGAGGCGTTTCTTGCGATCGGCTTCGTATTCGGTGTAGTTGCCTTCGAAGAACACCGCCTGGGAGTCGTCTTCGTACGCCAGGATGTGAGTGGCCACGCGGTCAAGGAACCACCGATCGTGAGAGATCACAATGGCGGCGCCCGGGAAGTCCAGCAGGGCTTCTTCCAGGGAACGCAGGGTTTCAACGTCGAGGTCGTTTGACGGTTCGTCGAGCAGCAATACGTTGCCGCCTTCTTTCAGGGTCAGGGCCAGGTGCAAGCGACCGCGCTCACCACCGGACAGGTCCTTGACGAACTTCTGCTGGTCGCCGCCCTTAAAGTTGAAGCGACCCACGTAGGTGCGCGACGGGATTTCGTAGTTGCCGATACGGATCTGGTCGGAACCGTCGGAAATCTGCTGGAACACCGTCTTGCTGCCGTCGAGGTCGTCGCGGCTCTGGTCAACGCAAGCCAGTTGCACGGTTTCGCCGACTTCGATGGTGCCCGAGTCCGGTTGCTCCTTGCCCATCAGCATGCGGAACAGTGTGGATTTACCCGCACCGTTACCGCCGATCACGCCAACGATGGCGCCTTTTGGCATGGAGAACGACAGGTTGTCGATCAACACGCGGTCGCCGTAGCCCTTGCAGACGTTCTTGAACTCGATGACCTTGTCACCCAGGCGCGGACCGGCCGGGATGTAGATTTCGTTGGTCTCGGAACGCTTCTGGAATTCCTGGGACTGCATCTCTTCGAAACGCGCCAGACGGGCCTTGGATTTCGACTGACGCGCCTTGGCGCCTTTACGCACCCATTCCAGCTCGTCTTTCATGGCCTTTTCATGGGCCGACTGTTGCTTGGATTCGGCGGCCAGACGGTCGGACTTGGCTTCCAGCCAACCGGAGTAGTTGCCCTCGTAAGGGATACCGGCGCCACGGTCGAGCTCGAGGATCCAGCCAGCAACGTTGTCCAGGAAGTACCGGTCGTGCGTGATCGCAACCACGGTGCCCGGGAAGTCGTGCAGGAAATGCTCCAGCCAGGCGACGGAATCGGCGTCCAGGTGGTTGGTCGGTTCGTCGAGCAGCAGCATGTCGGGGGCCGACAGCAGCAGGCGGCACAGGGCCACACGACGCTTTTCACCACCGGACAGGTGTTCAACCTTGGCGTCCCACGCCGGCAGGCGCAGCGCGTCGGCGGCGACTTCCAGCTGGCGGTCCAGGTTGTGACCGTCGGCGGCTTGCAGGATGGCTTCGAGCTTGGCCTGTTCTGCCGCCAGTTTGTCAAAGTCGGCGTCTTCTTCAGCGTAGGCCGCGTAGACCTCGTCCAGGCGGGCCTGGGCGTTCTTGATCACGCTGACCGCTTCCTCGACCACTTCACGCACGGTCTTGGTCGGGTCCAGGATAGGTTCCTGTGGCAGGTAGCCGATGTTCAGGTCGGGCATCGGGCGGGCTTCGCCGTCGAACTCGGTGTCGACGCCGGCCATGATTTTCAACAGGGTGGATTTACCCGAACCGTTGAGGCCGAGCACGCCGATCTTGGCGCCCGGGAAGAAGGACAGAGAAATGTTTTTCAGGATTTCCCGCTTCGGCGGAACAACTTTTCCCAGCCGATGCATGGTGAAGACGTATTGAGCCATGGTGAACCTAGCGTCAGTGACTGATGAATTAAGCGGGCGAAACCCGTGCCAGGCCATGCGCCGCGCGGGCCGTTGATGTCTATCAATGCCTGCGTGCGGTAGATGCCTGATTGTCTGGGGCTGGAACGCCCTCGCGTAACCGGCAAAGCTACCTGAATGCGGGTGGGCAGTCCAGCCAGGCGGGGCTGGCACTTTGCCACAACACAAGGCATGCTAGCCGCCCTCCGGGCGTCCGGCTTATAGTGCACGTCGCGCGCCAGTCCAGCCAAACCGCAGGATCACAGTTTGTCCAACGTAACGCCGCCAACTCCCCTGCGCGCCGCTCATATAGCGCCGGGAGCGCCCCTGCACGGAACCCTGAAGGGCGCATTGGCGACGCTGGTCCTGTTGCTGCTCGCGTTATTGTTCTGGCAACTGCTGGACCAGTTGCAGCAAAACCAGAAAAACCAGCAGCAATACACCATCGACTACAGCGCCGACCTGGCCGAACAGATCAGCCTGAACATGGCCCTCAGTGCGCAGATTGCGCTGAACCTGCTGCCGATCGTCGAACCGCCGCGGGACGCCGAACAGCAACAAATCCTGATGCGCACCTTGCAACGCTCCTTGCCGGAGTTGCGCAGCGTCGCCCTGCTCGCCCCCAGCGGCGCGATGATCAGTGACAGCGCCAGCGACAGCCAGGACAGCGCCTGGCTCGAAGAACTGGTCAAGCGCAGCCACGCCCAGTCCTATTACCTGAGCAACAACAACGACGGCACCGTCATCTACCTGCTGCTGCACCAGCCCAGCGGCGGCACCAAGATGTACTGGGCCTTGCGCCTGGCCCCCAATTACCTGGCCAACCTGACCCGCCAGGATGGCCAGGGCCAGCGCCCGATGTGGGTCATCGAAAACCGCCTCAACCACCGGGTGGTCAGCCGTGACAGCGGGATGCCGGCCCAATGGGCCACCGCGTTGACCCCGGACGAGTTGAACAAAAGTGTACTGGTCACGCCCCTGAGCAAGAGCGACTGGCAACTGCGCGGCCTGTTCGACCGCGCCGCCGTGCTGGAGCAACTGCTGCCGGCCTTTATCGGCAAATGCCTGTTGGGCCTGGCCTTCTCGCTGATCCCGGTGATCGTGCTGCTGAACATGCGCCGCCGCCAGCGCCAGGTGCACGAGGGGCGCCGGCGCTACCAGGATATTTTCGAAGGCACCGGCGTGGCGCTGTGCGTGCTCGACCTGTCGGGCCTGCGCGCGTTCTTCGATAGAGCCCGACTGCAAACCCGCGAGCAGTTGCAACAGTTGCTGCAAGACAACCCGGAACAGCGCCAGCAACTGCTCAAGGAACTGCGCATCACCGAGGTCAACCAGGTGGCGGTGCGCTTGCTGAATGTTGCCTCTTGCGAGCAGGCCTGGGAACGCCTGATCGACGCCTGCCCGTCGAGCCCGACCGCCATCGGCAACCAGGTGATCGACGCGGTGCTGACCCAGCAGAAGCAGCTTGAACTGGAAATCCAGCTCAGCGATATCGAAGGCAACGACCAATACCTGTGGCTGGTGATGCGCCTGCCGGAACAACAGGACGACTTCAAGGCCGTGATCCTGAGCATCAGCGACATCACCAGCCGCAAGCTGATCGAGTTGTCACTGGTGGAGCGCGAGAGTTTCTGGTCGGACGTGGTGCGCACCGTGCCCGATCACCTGTATGTGCAGGACGTGATCAGCCAGCGGATGATTTTCAGCAACCACCACCTGGGCCACACCCTGGGCTACAACAAGCCCGAGCTGCAGCAGATGGGCGAGTACTTCTGGGAGATCCTGCTGCACCCCGAAGACGCCGAGCGCTACCACGACCTGCGCCTGCAACAGCGCCAGGCCGGCTACCTGAGCCAGTTGCAGTGCCAGTTGCGCTTTCGCCACCGCAACAACCAATGGCGGCGCTTCGACATCCGCGAACAGGCCCTGGCCCGTGACAAGACTGACCAGGTGACGCGCATCATCGGCGTGGCCAAGGACATCACCGACCAGATCGAAGCCAGTGAATCCCTGCGTGACAGCGAACAGCGCTACCGCATGCTGGCGGAAAGCATCAGCGACGTAATCTTCTCCACCGACAGCAAGCTGGCCCTCAACTACGTCAGCCCTTCGGTGAACGCGGTGCTGGGCTATGACGTCGACTGGATCTTCGAAAACGGCTGGCAATCGACCATCGCCAACCCGCAGCAACTGACCGGTATCTACTCCCTGGTGGAGCAAGTCAGCCGCGCCCTGGACCAACCCGAATCCCTCGCGGCCTTGCGCAACGACGTGCAGACCCAACTGTTCCTGTTCGACTGCCTGCGGGCCGACGGGCGCAAGATCCCCATCGAACTGCGCCTGGTGCTGGTGTGGGACGAACACGGCGCGTTCGAGGGCATCCTTGGCGTGGGTCGCGATATCAGCCAGCAGCGCCGTGCGGAAAAAGACCTGCGCATGGCGGCCACGGTATTCGAACACTCCACCTCGGCGATCCTGATCACCGACCCGGCCGGCTACATCGTGCAGGCCAACGAGGCGTTCAGCCGGGTCAGCGGTTATGCGGTGGCGGACGTGCTCGACCAGTTGCCGAACATGCTCACCGTCGACGAACAGCAGGAAGCCCACCTGCGCTACGTCCTCAAGCAATTGCACCAGCACAGCACCTGGGAAGGCGAAGTGTGGCTCAAGCGCCGTAACGGCGAGCATTACCCGGCCTGGGTCGGCATCACGGCGGTGTTCGACGACGAAGGCGACCTGGCCAGCTACGTGTGCTTCTTCAGTGACATCAGCGAACGCAAGGCCAGCGAGCAGCGCATCCATCGCCTGGCCTACTACGACGCCCTGACCCACCTGCCCAACCGCACGCTGTTCCAGGACCGCCTGCACACCGCGCTGCAATCGGCGGAACGGCAGAAGTCGTGGGTGGTGTTGATGTTCCTCGACCTAGACCGCTTCAAGCCGATCAACGACTCCCTGGGCCACGCCGCCGGCGACCGCATGCTCAAGGAAATGGCCACCCGCCTGCTGGGCTGCGTGGCCGAAGACGACACCGTGGCACGCATGGGCGGCGACGAATTCACCTTACTGCTGCAACCGCGGGTCAACCGTGAGATGGCGCTGAACCGGGCGATTCACGTGGCCGAGCAGATTCTGGCCAGCCTGGTGAAGCCGTTTGTGCTGGAGGGCCGCGAGTTCTTCGTCACCGCCAGTATCGGCATCGCCCTGAGCCCGCAGGACGGCAACGAACTCAGCCAGTTGATGAAAAACGCCGACACGGCGATGTACCACGCCAAGGAGCGGGGCAAGAACAACTTCCAGTTCTACCAGGCCGACATGAACGCCAGCGCCCTGGAACGCCTGGAGCTGGAAAGCGACCTGCGCCACGCCCTGGAACAGAACGAATTCGTGCTGTATTACCAGCCGCAGTTCAGCGGCGACGGCAAACGTTTGACCGGCGCCGAAGCCCTGCTGCGCTGGCGCCATCCGCGTCGCGGGCTGGTGCCGCCGGGGGACTTCATCCCGGTGCTGGAGGAGTTGGGGCTGGTGGTGGACGTGGGTGACTGGGTGATCAGCGAAGCCTGCCGCCAACTCAAGACCTGGCACCAGAACAAGGTGCGGGTACCCAAGGTCTCGGTCAACATTTCGGCCCGGCAGTTCTCCGACGGGCAACTGGGCGAGCGCATCGCCACCATCCTCAAGGACACCGGCCTGCCGCCGGCGTGCCTGGAGCTGGAGCTGACCGAAAGTATCCTGATGCGCGAGGTCAACGAAGCGATGCAGATCCTCGCCAGCCTGAAAAACCTCGGCCTGAGCATCGCGGTAGATGACTTCGGCACCGGTTATTCATCGCTGAACTACCTCAAGCAGTTCCCCATCGACGTGCTGAAGATCGACCGCACCTTTGTCGACGGCCTGCCGTCGGGTGAGCAGGATGCGCAGATTGCCCGGGCGATTATCGCCATGGCCCACAGCCTGAACCTGGCGGTGATCGCCGAGGGTGTGGAAACCCATGAGCAGCTGGACTTCCTGCGGGAGCACGGTTGCGATGAGGTGCAGGGCTACCTGTTCGGGCGACCGATGCCGGCGAACCGGTTTGAGGCGCAGTTCAGCAATGATGCGCTGTTCATGTTCGACTGAAATCCTCAGGTGATGCGGATGGCCTCTTCGCGAGCAAGCCCGCTCCCACATTCGACCGTATTCCACCTGAAGGAACCCGATTGAATGTGGGAGCGGGCTTGCTCGCGAAGGGGCCCGAACAAACACCACCTATCCCCAGATGAGCCCCGCTTGTCCGCGACATGATGTCCTTTCATATGCCATCTAAAACCCATTGGGTTAGAATGCGCTTCTTTTCTGCCCCCGATCCTTGAGGACCGCCATGTTCAGCCGTGATTTGACTATTGCCAAGTACGACGCCGATCTCTTTGCCGCCATGGAGCAAGAAGCTCAGCGCCAGGAAGAGCACATTGAGCTGATCGCTTCGGAAAACTACACCAGCCCCGCCGTGATGGAGGCTCAAGGTTCGGTTCTGACCAACAAGTACGCCGAAGGCTACCCGGGCAAGCGCTACTACGGCGGTTGCGAGTTCGTCGACATCGTTGAGCAACTGGCCATCGACCGCGCCAAGGAACTGTTCGGCGCCGATTACGCCAACGTCCAGCCACACGCCGGCTCCCAAGCCAACAGCGCCGTGTACCTGGCCCTGCTGCAAGCGGGCGACACCATCCTGGGCATGAGCCTGGCCCACGGCGGTCACCTGACCCACGGCGCCAGCGTTTCCTCCTCCGGCAAGCTGTACAACGCCGTTCAGTACGGCATCGACGGCAACGGCCTGATCGACTACGACGAAGTCGAGCGCCTGGCCGTTGAGCACAAGCCAAAAATGATCGTGGCCGGTTTCTCTGCCTACTCGCAGATCCTGGATTTCCCACGCTTCCGCGAAATCGCTGACAAGGTCGGCGCCTACCTGTTCGTCGACATGGCCCACGTGGCCGGTCTGGTCGCCGCTGGCGTCTACCCGAACCCGGTGCCGTTCGCTGACGTCGTGACCACCACCACCCACAAGACCCTGCGCGGTCCACGTGGCGGCCTGATCCTGGCTCGCGCCAACGCCGAGATCGAGAAGAAGCTGAACTCCGCCGTATTCCCGGGCGGCCAGGGTGGCCCGCTGGAGCACGTGATCGCCGCCAAAGCGATCTGCTTCAAGGAAGCGCTGCAGCCTGAGTTCAAGACCTACCAGCAGCAAGTGGTGAAAAACGCCAAGGCCATGGCCGGCGTGTTCATCGAGCGTGGTTTTGACGTAGTGTCCGGCGGTACTGAGAACCACCTGTTCCTGCTGTCGCTGATCAAGCAGGACATCTCCGGTAAAGACGCTGACGCCGCTCTGGGCAAAGCCTTCATCACCGTTAACAAGAACTCGGTACCGAACGACCCACGTTCGCCGTTCGTCACCTCCGGCCTGCGCTTCGGCACCCCGGCTGTGACCACTCGTGGCTTCAAGGAAGCAGAGTGCAAGGAACTGGCTGGCTGGATCTGCGACATCCTGGCTGACCTGAACAACGAAGCAGTGATTGACGCTGTGCGTGAGAAGGTCAAGGCCATCTGCAAGAAGCTGCCGGTATACGGCGCTTGATTGCAGTAGCTTGAACAAAAAGCCCGGCTCAAGAGCCGGGCTTTTTTATGCCTGAAAACGCTGCTTTCTCAATTTGAAATGACATCAAATGTGGGAGCGGGCTTGCTCGCGAAAGCGCTGTGTCAGTTGATGCATGGGCTGACTGATACACCGCTTTCGCGAGCAAGCCCGCTCCCACATTTTGACTGCGTTTCAAGTCAGGATTGGTAAACCCGCGCAAAGCCTTCGCGAATCTTCTCTTCCGGCAACTCGTCAGCAATAAACACAATCACACTTTCCCGCGCTTCGCCTTCGGCCCATTCGGTGTCCCAATCGAACCCGTAGAGCTTCAGCACGCCCTGGAACACCATGCGCCGGTCTTCCCCGGCAATGTTCAGCACGCCTTTGTAGCGCAGCAATTGCTTGCCGTGGTCTTCCAGCAGCTCGTTCATGAACTCGCTGAGTTTGTCGATATCCAGCGGCTGGTCAGTGCGCAGCACCAGGCTGGAAATACGGTCGATGGACGGCGCCTGGCTCACCGGGCGCAGGCTCATGCCGGCGTTGAGGTTGAAGCCGCGCACATCCAGCAGTTCGGCGAGGTCGATCTTGCCGTGTTCCACCACGCGTATCGGTGCGCGGCGGTTGATACGAGTCAGGCGCTCGCTGAGGGCGTCGAAGGTGGCATCGTCCACCAGGTCGCGCTTGCTCACCAGCAGGCGGTCGGCAAACCCGATCTGCGCCTGGGCGATGGTCTGGGTCAGGTGGTGCTCGGCGTGGGCCGCGTCCACCAGGGTGATGATGCCGTCGAGGATGTAGCGCTCGCGCAGTTCTTCATCGATGAAAAAGGTCTGGGCCACAGGGGCCGGGTCGGCCAGGCCGGTGCACTCGATCACCAGGCGGTCGAAGGCGATCTCGCCGCTGTCCAGGCGCTCCAGCAACAGGTACAGGGCCTTGGTCAGGTCAGTGTGGATGGTGCAGCACACGCAGCCATTGGAGAGGGTCATGACTTGCACCGGCTCGCTGCCCAGCAATTGGGTGTCGATACCGGCGTCGCTGAATTCATTTTCGATCACGGCGATTTTCAAGCCGTGCTCGGCCTTGAGCAGGTGACGCAACAAGGTGGTCTTGCCAGCGCCGAGGAAGCCGCTGAGGACGGTGACGGGAATGGGAGAGGACAAAGAATTCTCCTTGAAGAAACACAAAACAAATGTGGGAGCGGGCTTGCTCGCGAAGGCGGCGTGTCAGTCAGCACATGCATCACTGAAAGACCGCCTTCGCGAGCAAGCCCGCTCCCACAAGGGATCACCGTAACCCGAACTAACGGGCTAGCAGCACTTGGGCCCACCCTTGCCGCCGTAACGGGCCTCCTGGCGTTCCCGGAAGAACGCCTTGTAGTCCATCATCGGTTTGTCCGGGTGTTTGGTTTGCATATGCTCGACGTAGGTGTCGTAGTCGGGCATGCCGACCATCAGGCGCGCGGCCTGACCGAGGTATTTACCGAGGCGACTGATGTCATTGAACATGATTGCAATCCTCTATCAAGCGTCCGGGATGGCCTGGTATGGCGCTTCTTTATCCGTACGTTCCTTTTTGCCCCAGGCAGCAATGCCGACCTTGAGCGCATAGAACAGGATGCTGAAGACCACGAACAGGAACAGCGCCGTCAGCGTTGCGTTGGTGTAGGCGTTCCAGATCACGTGTTGCATCTGGTCGATGCTCTTGGCCGGTGCGAGGATCTGGCCGGCAGCCAGGGCATCGCTGTATTTCTTGGCCAGCGACAGGAAGCCGATCGCCGGGTTGGCGTCGAACAGCTTGATGAAGCCTGCGGTCACGGTGCAGATCAGCAGCCATACGGCTGGCAGCATGGTCACCCAGATGTAGCGCTGGCGTTTCATTTTGATCAGCACAACCGTGGCGAGCATCAGCGCGATACCGGCCAGCATCTGGTTGGAGATACCGAACAGCGGCCACAAGGTGTTAATGCCGCCCAGTGGGTCGATCACGCCCTGGTACAGCAGGTAACCCCACATCGCCACACAACCTGCGGTAGCGATCAGGTTGGCCGTCCAGGACTCGGTACGCTTGAGCGCCGGCACGAAGGAGCCGAGCAAATCCTGCAGCATGAAGCGACCGGCACGGGTACCGGCGTCGACCGCAGTCAGGATGAACAGCGCTTCGAACAGGATCGCAAAGTGGTACCAGAACGCCATGGTGTTTTCACCCGGCAGGACGCTGTGCAGGATCTGCGCGATACCGACCGCCAGGGTTGGCGCACCGCCGGCACGGGCCAGGATGGTGGACTCACCAATGTCATGGGCCACCGCCTGCAACGCTTCCGGGGTAATTGCAAAACCCCAGCTGCTGACGGTTTGCGCCACAGCCACCACGTCACCGCCGACAATCGCGGCCGGGCTGTTCATGGCGAAGTACACCCCTGGCTCGATCACCGAAGCGGCAACCATCGCCATGATGGCCACGAACGACTCCATCAACATGCCGCCGTAGCCGATGTAACGGGCGTGCCCTTCACTGGCCAGCAACTTGGGCGTGGTGCCCGAGGAGATCAGTGCGTGGAAACCCGAGACCGCGCCACAGGCGATGGTGATGAACAGGAACGGGAACAGGCCGCCCTTCCACACCGGGCCGGTGCCATCGATGAACTGGGTCAGCGCCGGCATTTTCAGGTCGGGCATGGTCACCAGGATGCCAATCGCCAGGGCGATGATGGTGCCGATTTTCAGGAAAGTAGACAGGTAGTCCCGTGGTGCGAGGATCAGCCACACTGGCAACACGGCAGCCACGAAGCCATAACCCACCAGCATCCAGGTGATCTGGATGCCGGTGAAGCTGAAGGCCTTGGCCCACACCGGGTCAGCGGCAATCTGCCCGCCCAGCCAGATCGAACCCAGCAGCAACAGCACGCCGACAATCGAGATTTCACCGATGCGGCCCGGGCGGATGTAGCGCATGTAAATGCCCATGAACATCGCGATCGGGATGGTTGCCATCACCGTGAAGATGCCCCACGGGCTTTCGGCCAGGGCCTTGACCACGATCAGCGCCAGCACCGCGAGGATGATGATCATGATCAGGAAGCAGCCGAACAGCGCGATGGTCCCGGGCACACGGCCCATCTCTTCGCGGACCATGTCCCCCAGGGAACGGCCGTTGCGACGAGTGGACAGGAACAGGACCATGAAGTCCTGCACCGCCCCGGCCAGCACCACGCCGGCGATCAGCCACAACGTGCCGGGCAGGTAGCCCATCTGCGCCGCCAGTACCGGGCCGACCAAAGGCCCTGCGCCGGCGATTGCCGCGAAGTGGTGACCAAAAAGGATGTGTTTGTTGGTCGGCACATAGTCCAGACCGTCGTTGTTCAGCACAGCGGGGGTAGCCCGCAGTGGATCGAGCTGCATCACATGGTTAGCGATGAACAGACTGTAGTAACGGTAAGCAACCAGATAAATGGCCACTGCTGCGACCACGATCCACAAGGCGTTGATCGCCTCGCCGCGGCGCAAGGCCACTACGCCCAGGGCGCACGCTCCTACGATTGCCAGCAGCAGCCAGGGTAGATGGCGTAGCAGGCTATTATTATTTTTCATTTTTATATTCCAGCCAGGGTGGACAGAAAGACAGCCATCCCGAGTTTAGCGCTACTGGCCTTAAAGGCCACCCCCCTACGTTGGTCTAGAGCCTTGCCGGAGCGAAAAAAGCAGAAAAAACCGTCCCATGATGGCGCACGGCTACAATTCCTTTATCCACAGAGGGTTTCACCATGAGCGAACAGCCTTCAGACCGACGCCGTTTCCGACGCATTGCCTTCGACGCCAGGACCGAGCTCACGCAAGACGGCCATGTCTGGTCGGTGCAATTGGTAGATTTGTCGCTCAAGGGCTTGCTGGTGCAACGGCCGCAAGAATGGCACGGCCATCGCTACGAATCGTTCGATGTGGACATTCATCTCGACGCCGAGACCGACGTGAAGATGCAGGTGCGGCTAACCCACGACGATCATGGGCAGCTCGGCTTTGTGTGCGAACACATCGACCTCGACTCCATCAGCCACCTGCGGCGGATAATCGAGCTGAACCTCGGTGATCAGGCAGAGCTGGAGCGGGAATTCGCCGCCTTGCTGGAGACCTGAACATGTGGGAGCTGGCTTGCCTGCGATGGCGGTGTGTCAGTTTGCATATCAATCAGCTGATACACCGCCATCGCGGGCAAGCCCGGCTCCTACAGGGGTGATGGGTGGCTGGCGACTATTCGAACAGGGCATCCAGCGCCTGCTCCAGGCGCGTCACCCCGATCACTTGCAGCCCCGGTGGCATTTCTTTCGGCGCATTGCCCTTGGGCACGATGGCGCGCTTGAAGCCGTGCTTGGCCGCTTCCTTCAAACGCTCCTGGCCACTGGGCACCGGGCGCACTTCACCCGACAGGCCCACTTCGCCAAACACCAGCAAATCATGGGGCAACGGCCGGTTGCGCAGGCTGGACATCACCGCCGCCATCAACGCCAGGTCAGACGCGGTTTCCAGCACCTTGACCCCGCCCACCACGTTGAGGAATACATCCTGGTCATGGGTGGGAATGCCGCCGTGGCGGTGCAATACCGCCAGCAACATCGCCAGCCGGTTCTGGTCCAGGCCCAGGGTGACACGACGCGGGTTGGCCAAGTGGCTGTCGTCCACCAGCGCCTGGACTTCCACCAGCATCGGCCGGGTGCCTTCCCACGTTGCCATCACCACGCTGCCCGGGACTTCTTCCTGGGCACGGGTAAGAAAAATCGCTGACGGGTTGGAGACCTCTTTCAAGCCCCGGTCAGTCATGGCGAACACACCCAGCTCGTTGACTGCGCCAAAACGGTTCTTCACCGCCCGCAACAAACGCAACCGCCCATCGGACTCGCCTTCGAAATACAGCACGGTGTCGACCATGTGTTCCAGCACTCGTGGGCCGGCCAGCGCGCCTTCTTTCGTCACGTGGCCCACCAGGAAAATCGCCGTACCGCTCTGTTTTGCATAGCGCACCAGCAGCGCGGCACTTTCCCGCACCTGGGACACGCCACCCGGTGCCGATTGCAGTTGTTCGGTGAAAATCGTCTGGATCGAGTCGATCACCATCACCTTGGGCTTTTCCAGGCGCGCGGTGGCGATGATGCTTTCGATGCAGGTTTCAGTCATCACCCGCAGTTGGTCCTGAGGCAAGCCCAGGCGGCGCGCACGCATGGCCACCTGCTGCTGGGATTCTTCGCCGGTGACATACAGCGCCGGCATGCGGCTGGCGATGCTGCACAGGGTTTGCAGCAGGATCGTGGACTTACCGATGCCCGGGTCACCGCCGATCAGCACCACCGAGCCATCCACCAGGCCGCCGCCCAGCACCCGGTCCAGTTCACCGGAAGCGGTGGAGAAACGCGGGATTTCTTCGACGCTGACTTCGGCCAGGGTCTTGATCTGGGTTTGTTGCCCGGTCCAGCCGGAACGGCCACTGGGGGCCACGGCGCCGCCACTCTCGATCATGGTTTCGGTCAGGGTGTTCCACGCACCGCATTCCGTGCACTGGCCGGCCCACTTGGGAAAGGTCGCGCCGCACTCCGTGCAGCCATACATGCGCTTGGCCTTTGCCATTTGAGAACCTCCAACCGAAAAACCGCGATGATAGCTCAGCGCGGCGCCGGGGTACGGATTTCACCGCTGGCCAAACGTGAAGCGCTGTTACCGATCGGGTCTTCGGCATTCAGATCGGCGCCCTTGGCTTTCAGTTCATCCAGCAGTTCCACGCGTTTGAACAGCCCGGCATACATGGCCGCCGTTTGTCCGGCGCCGTTGCGCTGGTCGGGGTTGCAGTCGGTGGCGAGCAGGCGCTGGGCGATTTTCAGCTCACCCTTGAAGATCGCGCCCATCAACGCGGTGTTGCCGCGTTTGTCCTGCACGCAGGCATCGGCGCCGGCGGCGAGCAATCGGTCCACGTAGGCACTTTCGCCGTGATAGGCGGCGAGAATCAGCGCCGTGTAGCCTTTTTCATCCTGGGTGTTCAGCGGATAGCCGGAGTCGATGAAGGTGTTGAGCATGTCCACGTCGCCACGGCGGGCGGCGTCGAAGTAGTAATCCTGCAGTTGTGCCTTAAGCGCGGCCGAGTCAGCTTGTTCGGCCAATACGCTGAACGACAAACACGCAAGGACAGCGCCTATTAAGATTCGCATGGCAAATTCTCAGTGATGTGCCACCTGTAGGAGCCGGCTTGCCGGCGATGGCGTACTTGTGGGCGCTATCGCCGGCAAGCCAGCTCCTACAGGGAGCGTGGGCGGTTAGTCGGTCAGCTTTTCGGCCAGTGCTTTAACGCGGGCCAGGTCGCCCTTGGCCACTTTGGTCACGCCGGTGCCGTACTCCGGATCAGCCTTGTAGAGGAACGACAGGATGATGTGCTTGCTCTCGTCATCGGTGGTGGCCAGGGAGCCGCCGAAGTTGTCGATCAAGTCCTGACGCTCTTTCTTGTTGAACGAGCGGTACAGGTCGCCGGCCTGCTTGAAGTTCTGCTCACGCTGGATCTTCGCTTGCTGCGTACTGCCCGACAGGGCCGACTGGCTGTACCGCGCGGTTTGCGGCTCTTCCCGTGGCAGCAGGCGGCTTGGCTGGTAGTTCACGCCAGTGGTGGTCTTGCCGAAGTTCATGGCGCCATCCTGATTGCCGTTGTTGACGGTCACCCGGGGTGCATTGATCGGCAGTTGCAGGGCGTTTGGCCCCAGGCGGTACATTTGCGTATCGGCGTAGGAGAACACCCGGCCCTGCAGCAGGCGGTCTTCCGACGGCTCGATGCCCGGCACCAGGTTGGCCGGCGCCATGGCGACTTGCTCGGTTTCCTGGAAGACGTTGGCCGGGTTGCGGTTCAGCACCATCTGCCCGACTTTGCGCTCCGGTACGTCCGGCCAGATCTTGGTGGCATCCAACGGGTCGAAATCAAACTTGGCCAAGTCTTCCGGTTTCAGCACTTGCACATACAGGTCCCACTTGGGGAAGTCGCCCTTATTGATGTGCGTGACCAAATCATTGGTCATATGGCTGTAGTCACGGCCCTGTACTTCAGTCACTTGTTTAGGATCGAGGTTCTTGATGCCTTGCAGGCTCTTCCAGTGGAACTTGACGTAGTGCACTTCGCCCTTGGCGTTAATCAACTTGTAGGCATGTACACCGTTACCGTCCATTTCCCGGTAACTGGCTGGAGTGCCGGAGTCCGAGTACAACTCGGTCAACGTACGAGTGGACTCCGGAACATGGGAGAAGAAGTCAAAGCGACGGGAATCATCGTCCAGGTTAGTGCGCGGATCGGGTTTAAAGGCGTGAACCATGTCCGGAAACTTGATCGCATCGCGAATAAAGAATGTCGGGAAGTTATTACCGACCAGGTCCCAATTACCTTCGGCGGTGTAGAACTTGGTGGCGAAGCCGCGCGGGTCACGCAGGGTTTCCGGCGAATGGTTGCCGTGAACGACCGCAGAGAAGCGCACAAATACCGGCGTGGCTTCGCCGGCGGCAAACACCTTGGCCTTGGTCAGGTCGCTGAGGTTATCGGTGACGGTGAAAGTACCGTGAGCGCCGGTGCCACGGGCGTGCACAACGCGCTCCGGAATACGCTCGCGATCAAAGCGCTGCAACTTCTGGATCAGTTGCACGTCTTGCAACAGGACCGGGCCATTCGCACCGGCGGTTTGCGAGTTCTGATTGTCACCGACCGCCGCGCCATTATCGCGCGTGAGGTTGGCGGCGTGTACGGACAGCGAAAGAAGACTGGCGCTCACTGCAAACAGCACCTGTCGCGCAGAAATAGGCCCGCGGCTAATAGGGTTTTTCATCGAGGTATCCTCTGGTTTTTTTAGTGCACATTGAGTTGTGCTTGCCAGAGGCTAGTGACCCGCGAGTCAGAAGATAAATAGAAAAGCCGTACCACCCCGATAAAGAAAATAGTGTGGTAACCCACTGAAATAGCGGGTATTCCGCGCGCGATTGGTGGCACTTTGCAAACTATTTGCGATTTAATGTGTCGATAAAAACGGACACTGTTAGCAGTTGTGTCGAGCAAGCCTCGCCACACTGTCTTACACTGGCTTCTACCTCCTCATCTGTAACAAGGAATAACCTATGGGCGTGTTAAGTGAGTTCAAGGCCTTCGCGGTCAAAGGTAATGTGGTCGACATGGCGGTCGGTATTATCATCGGCGCCGCCTTCGGCAAAATTGTTTCATCCTTTGTAGGCGACGTGGTGATGCCACCTATCGGCCTGTTGATTGGGGGTGTCGACTTCGGCGACCTGGCCGTAACGCTTAAAGCCGCCCAGGGCGATGCGCCGGCCGTCGTACTGGCGTACGGCAAGTTCATCCAGAGCGTGATCGACTTTGTGATCGTTGCGTTTGCGATCTTCATGGGCGTGAAGGCCATCAACCGCCTGAAGCGTGAAGAGGCCGTGGCACCTAGCCTGCCGCCGGTCCCGACCAAGGAAGAAGTGCTGCTGGGGGAGATCCGCGATCTGCTCAAGGCACAGAACAGCAAGCCCGAGTAAGCTCGGCAAAAAGTAAAGGCGCCTGCAGGGCGCCTTTGTTTTACCAGTAGTTTTCTACCGCGACCTGCCCCGGACGGCGGGTCAGGCTCAGTTGCATGTCGCGCTGTTTCAGCAACTGACGCGTGTCGTCGATCATCTGCGGGTTACCGCAAATCATCACCCTGGAATGCTCGGGGGTCAGCTCGATGCCTGCGGCGCGCTCCAATTCGCCGTTCTCGATCAGGGTGGTAATCCGCCCATTCAGCGCGCCCGGATGTTGCTCGCGGGTGACAATGGGAATGTAGGTGAGCTTGTGGGCGTATTCTGCCAGGTACTCACGTTCGCCCAGTTCATGGATCAACGACTGGTAAGCCAGCTCCCTTGCTTCGCGGGCACTATAGACGAGGATAATCCGCTCGAATTTCTCCCACACTTCGAAGTCCTGCAGGATCGAGAGAAACGGCGCAATACCGGTCCCGGTGCCCAGCAGCCACAGATCGCGACCATCCACAAACCGGTCCAGGGTCAGAAAGCCCGTGGCCTGGCGTTCTACCAGCAGGGTATCGCCTTCCCGCAGGCGGCTCAGCTCACTGGTGAACTCACCGCCCGGCACCACGATGGAAAAGAAGTCCAGGTATTCATCAAAGGGCGAGGACACCACCGAATAAGCACGCCACACAATGCCGCCATCGGCCTTGGTCACCCCAAGACGCACGAATTGTCCGGCGCGAAAACGAAAACCAGGGTCTCGGGTAGTGCGCAGGGTAAACAGGCTGGGAGTCAGCGATTTCACGTCGAGCAGGGTCTGGCGGGTGTATTTTTCAGCACTGGCCGTCATGGGAAACTCCATTTGCAGAGGCCCCTAGTGTCCCCCAAAGCGCCGCCTGGAAACACCGATGGTTTGTGCTGGCATTGCCGCTGCCCATTGTGGCAACCGCTGGGCGGTACTAAATATTTGGCTATTAGTCGCCTTCCAACAAGCCATTAGATGAGGGAGTGCAACTAAATATTAACAAGGCGCATTTAGAGCAAGTTCTTAAAACTAATGGAAAAAAATCTTATCGAACGCCTGAAACCTGTACACCGTAGCCAGGTTGTACAAATGTTATTGGCCTAACGCCCGCTTGAACATAACCAAATTTTTATTTCGAGCTGTAGCCGTTGTCCTACACTATTTTTTCACGTTGTAACCGGGGGCCTTGGAAGTACCCCATGTAAAAACCGTTCGCATGGAGAGTTACCGATGGTCAACTGGCACAACACTCGCCTGCCCAAACTCGAAGGGGAAAGCGAAATAACCAGTATGTACGAAGCTGCCCTCAACCTTACCTACGAGCTTGGCTTCCAATACTGCGCATTCACCCTTAGTTCCCATCTACCCAACAACCAAACGAAAACTATCAACCTCAACAACTATTCCAATGAATGGAATACGCTGTACAGACAAGAGCACTACTTTGATCTCGACCCTGTGGTTGCGCATTGCAAACGCTCGGTTCTACCGATCGTATGGGACGAGAAAACCTTTTCTTCGGTACCGGACTTATGGGCCCATGCCCAGTCCAACGGACTGAATTTCGGATGGACCCAATCGGTTCATGACTTCCAGGGTGTTTTCAGCATGTTGAGCCTGGGGCGTGCCACCGGCCCAGTGGGCCCTGAAGAACTCTATGAAAAAGCCGGGCAAGTGCTCTGGATTTGCCACGCCATGCACGCGGTGGTGGCCAAAAAATACGCAGACAATCCCAGCCCGCAAGCGCCCAGCAAATTGACCCCGCGGGAAACCGAAATCCTGCAATGGTCGGCCTTGGGCAAGACCGCCTCGGACATCGCCACCATCCTGTGCCTGTCCGAACGCACGGTCGGCTTCCATATCAGCAGTGCGATGAAGAAACTGGGGGTCAGTAACAAGATTGCCGCAGTGATCACGGCAGTCAAATGCGGGTTGTTTTAAACACCGCATGTAATCCAGGGGAAAAAAACGTAACATTTGCGGCCAGTTCCGGGTGATGACGCGAGCCCCTGATGCGCCTCGCGTCGCCGCTCACCCCGATGGTTCGCTTACCCAGAGTCTCCCCCGTCATGCCCCTGCTCGACAGCCCCTTCGCCCAACTCGACCTGATCCGTCAGCCAGAACAGCACAACGACCCGCTGCAAGCGTTTGATGCAGCCGATGAGTATTTGCTCAGCTACCTGGCGGAACAACAGCTGACGACGGCGACCCGCGTCCTGGTGCTCAACGACAGTTTCGGCGCGCTGGCGGCCAGCCTCGAAGGGCATGTGCAGGTCTCCTCCAGTGGTGACTCGTTCCTCGGCGCCCTGGGCCTGGAGAAAAACCTGGCGCGCAACGGCAAGGCTTTCGACGCGGTAACGTTCCTGCCCGCCAGCCAGACACCTGCCGGGCCGTTCGACCGCGTACTGATCCGCGTGCCGAAAACCCTGGCCCTGCTCGAAGAACAATTGATTCGCCTGCAAGGTCAACTGGCACCCGGCGCCGAAGTGATTGCCGGGGCGATGGTCAAGCACCTGCCACGGGCTGCCGGCGAACTGCTGGAGCGCTACATCGGCCCGATGCACGCCTCACTGGCGGTAAAAAAGGCCCGACTGCTGATCGCCACCCTGGCCGATCGGCCACACGCCGTATCGCCCTACCCTACGCGCTACAGCCTGGAAACCCCGGCCATCGAACTGCTCAACCACGCCAACGTGTTCTGCCGCGAAGGCCTGGATATCGGCACCCGGGCCTTCCTGCCGCACCTGCCACAAAACCTGGGCGGCGCCCGGGTAGCAGACCTGGGCTGTGGCAACGGCGTACTGGCAATTGCCAGCGCGCTACAGAATCCGCAGGCGCAGTACACGCTGGTCGACGAGTCTTATATGGC
>NZ_JACARK010000242.1:0-907 GCF_013386655.1 Pseudomonas sp. K5002
AGTCGCCGTTACCTAAATAGCGGATATGCCCCCAAGCAACCGCTCAGCGCCCCCTAGCGAACAATCTTGTCCACCTGAATCCCCAGCTTCTTCAACCGATACCAAAAACTGCGCTCGGAAATCCCGATCTTCTGCGCCGCCGCAGCCTGCACCCCGTTGCTCTCCTGCAACGCAGCCATGATGTAAGCCTTCTCCACCTCAGCCAGCGCCGCATCCAGATCCTGCGGCACACCCGGCCCGTTGCTGAGTATCGCGCCCACCCCATCCTCAGCAGGCGTCGAAGCAAACAGATACGCTGGCAAATCAATATCCTCGATCACCGGCGTCGCCGCGACAATGGTCGCCCGCTCCACACAGTTCTGCAGCTCACGAATATTGCCCGGCCAGGAATACGCCGCCATGGCCTGCAACGCCTCGGGGCTGAAACCGGTGATGCGTTTGCCCGCCGTGGCACTCAAGGTCTGGGCAAAGTGCCGGGCCAGCGGCGCGATATCTTCCACCCGCTCACGCAAGGCCGGCAGCGGAATCGGAAATACGTTCAAGCGGTAGTAAAGGTCTTCACGAAACTCTTTGTTCGCCACCGCATCCAGCAAGTTCTTGTTGGTGGCAGCGATCACTCGCACATCCACCTTGCGCTCGCGCGGGTCACCCACCGGCTCGATCACCCGCTCCTGCAAGGCCCGCAGGATTTTCGCCTGCAACGCCAACGGCATGTCACCCACTTCATCGAGAAACAACGTGCCCTTGTCGGCCTGCATGAAGCGCCCGACCCGATCCGCCACGGCGCCAGTGAAGGCGCCCTTGCGGTGGCCGAACATCTCGCTTTCCAGCAAGCCTTCGGGGATTGCCGCGCAGTTGACCGCCACAAACGGCTTGTCGGCGCGGTTGCCGTGTTTGTGGATGGCAC
>NZ_JACARK010000243.1:0-6935 GCF_013386655.1 Pseudomonas sp. K5002
GGGCGGCGGCTTCCTGCAGCTGTTCGTCCGTCTGCAGTTCTGCGCCGGGCAGGTACTCCACCGGGTTGAATTGCTTGAGGGCCGGCGCCGAGACGATGCGTCGGGTCAGGCGAATGGCGTCGGCGGCCACCCGCAGGTCTTCCGGATGGCTGAGGTAGTTGGGGCGGATCAGCGGCGCGTCTGCCGGGTTGGCCGAGCGAATGTCGATGCGGCCACGGCTTTGCGGGCGCAAGTCGCACACCGAAGCGGTGAAGGCCGGGAACCCGTGCAGTGGTTCGCCAAAGCGCTCCAGGGACAGCGGTTGCACGTGGTATTCGAGGTTGGCCGACGTCTGCTCCGGCCCGGAGCGGGCAAACGCGCCAAGCTGGCTGGGGGCCATGGACAACGGGCCGCTGCGGTCGTACAGGTAGCGCAGGCCCATGCCCATCTTGCCCCACACGGTGCCGGCGATCTGGTTCAGGGTGCGGGCGTTTTCCAGCTTGTAGATCAGGCGCAGTTGCAGGTGATCCTGCAGGTTGCCGCCCACTCCGGGTAACTCGTGCAGCACATCGATGCCCAAAGGCTTGAGCACGCTGGAGGGGCCGATACCGGAGCGTTGCAGGATGCCCGGCGAACCTACGGAGCCGGCGCACAGGATGATTTCCTTGCGCGCCCGCCACGTGACTGGCTGGCCTTGCTGGCGAGTAACCACCGCCGCCGCACGGCCGTTCTCCAGGAGTACGCGGTCGACTTCAACCTCGGTCATCACCGTCAGGTTGGGCCGCTGGCGGATCGGTTTGAGAAACGCCTTGGCCGCATTCCAGCGCACGCCGGATTTCTGATTGACCTGGAAATAGCCACAGCCTTCGTTGTCGCCCTGGTTGAAGTCGCTGATGCTGTCGATACCGCTTTGCTGCGCCGCGTCACGAAACGCATCGAGGATCGGCCAGTGCAGGCGCTGTTGCTCAACCCGCCATTCACCGCCGTCACTGTGAAATTGCGAGGCACCGGCAAAATGGTTTTCGCTCTGCTTGAACAGCGGCAGCACATCCTTCCACGCCCAACCGGGATTGTCCTCGGCCCAGCCGTCGTAATCCCGGGCCTGGCCGCGCATGTAGATCATGCCGTTGATGGACGAGCACCCGCCCAGCACCTTGCCGCGCGGGTAGCTCAGCGCTCGGCCTTGCAGGCCTTCCTCGGCTTCGGTCTTGAAGCACCAGTCGGTGCGCGGGTTGCCGATGCAGAACAGGTAGCCGACGGGAATGTGGATCCAGGGGTAGTTATCGCGACCGCCTGCTTCAAGCAGCAAGACGCGATGGGCAGGGTTGGCAGACAGTCGATTGGCCAGCAGGCAGCCCGCCGGGCCGGCGCCTACCACCACGTAATCGTATTCAGCAGCTGCAGAATGCATCTGTGACCTCGCTTGTTTTTCTTATTGGTCCCATCCTAGTTGTTAGTTTTCGTCTTAAAAATGTTAGTTTTTACCCAGCTGCTGTGCGTTTTTAGACAGCGATGCTTTCAAGGTGGACAGCGGAGGCGATATGTTCGACTGGAATGATCTGCGGTTCTTTCTCGAGTTACAGCGTAGCGGACGCCTGCTCACGGCGGCGCAACGTTTGAAAACTACTCACGCCACTGTGGCCCGGCACATCGAGGCCATCGAGAAAAGCCTGGGCACTGCGCTGTTCGTGCAGCACGCCCAGGGTTACGAACTCACGCCCTCCGGCGAAGCCCTGCTCAAACATGCCGAAGCCATGGAAAACGTGGCGCTGCTGGCCGAAGAAGAACTGACCCATTCCGCCGCGCCCCTGGGCAAGATCCGCCTGGGGGTGGCCGAGGGTTTGGGCGTGATGTTCCTGGCCAGTCGCATGGGCGGCCTGTTCGAACGCTACCCGGGCCTGGAAGTGGAACTGCTGGCAGTGCCACGGTTTGTCAGCATCCTCAACCGCGAAGCGGAAATCAGCATCCACCTCGAACGCCCCAGCGTCGACCAACTGGTGACCCGCAAACTCACCGACTACCGCCTGGCGCTCTACGCCAGCCGCAGCTACCTGGACCGCACACCGCCGATTGAAAAACGCGAGGACCTGGCGGTGCACGCCTGGATCGATTACGTCGATGATTTGCTGTTCAGCCAGGAATTGAAATTCCTCAGCAGCTTCTGCCGCAACCCCAAAGTGGTGTTCCACAGCACCAGCGTGATCGCCCAGCACCAGGCGGCGCGCTCGGGGTTGGGAATTGCCGTATTGCCGTGCTTCATGGCGGCGAGCGACCCGGACCTGGTGCCGCTGCTGCCGGCGGAGAGCATCCAGCGCAGCTACTGGATCAGCTCCCGGCGCGAGTTGCACAAGTCGGTAAGGTTGCGGGTGTTGTGGGATTACCTGGTGGAACTCTGCGCGCGGGAGCAAGGGGTTTTGCTGGGGGAGGAGCTCTGATCCACCGCAATCCTGTGGCGAGGGGGCTTGTCCCCCGTTGGGCTGCGAAGCGGCCCCAAAAAAAAGCGGGAGCGCTGCGCACTGGAACGCAGCCCTGTCCAACGGGGGACAAGCCCCCTCGCCACAAACAGCATTCGTTGATTCAGGGAATCGCAATCCCGAGCGCGTTTAGTGTTGGCGTGTCCATGCGCCCGTGGTTTTGTAGATTTGAATCGGCCTGAAACGCCATCAATGCACCGCGGGTTCCATTGCCCAGAACACCATCGATAGCGCCGGTATAGTACTGCTTGACCAGCAAGGCCATCTGAACCCGCATCACTAGCTTGTTACGCTCCGCAGTTGCTGCTGCTCCAGCTGCAGTTCCATTGGGTGTGGGAGACCCGTTTGAAGAGGATGGTCGGCTGGTGGAACCATTGAAATTGTTCGCAGAGCTTCGACTTGCCCCGGGTGTGCTGTAAAGCGACCGTGGCGCGACGGCGGGAGTTGGCGCCGTGTAACTGCGCGGCGCGCTGTAACCGCTCGAACCGCTGTAATGCGAGCTATGAGATCGGTGAGAGCTGTGTGAGCGATGTGCCGCGTAAATATTCACTGCATTCGGCGCATTGAGTGTGTTGTTGAAAGTCGGCGGCTTTTCCGTGGCCTTCCAATCGGGTTGGAGCACCGCTATTTGACTGGCTTGTGCCAGCGGGCTCAACGCCACCGGGACTATTGCAATACCATGACCGATTAACATTTTCCAGCGATCCATCAGCGTCATCATGCGCTCCTTGCGTAGTGGGAGGTTTCCTCAAGGCTCAGCGGACGTATGCCGCGACTCTGCCAGCGAAGGGAGTGGGATTTAAAAAAGCCGGCGCAGTGATGCTTGGCCGCACAGGATTGGCAGGCTTCGATAAACAGATTTTTCCAATCGGAAATGCTTTGCCGGTAAAACCGTGAAAGCGAGGGGGCCAATACACACAGAGGTAAGTTGTAGACCGATACCGTCAGACCGCGAACGTCGAGGAAGTGACAGGCCTCTGCCAGCGTTTTCTGGTAGTCGAGAGGGTCTATCCACAAGGCCTCGTAGTTCTTCTTGGCTAGGCCAGTATTCTCGATCCCCATCAATGCGACATGTTGGACGAACGGCAGGTTGCGAAAAATATAGTGCGCAAGTTGCCCAAGCCTAGGCGCGGTCAAGCGGCTGAGCACGACCCTGATTTCGACGTTCTGACCAGCGCGCGCCAGGTTGTATAGGCCCTGCATGGTTTCGCTGAACGCGCCGAGCGATTGAACCACATGATCGTGCTCGGCTGCGGTATCGGCGTACAACGGGATACCCCAGGTCAGCCGGGGATGCTGGATTTCTTTCAGCGCGGTCAGCCAGGATCGGTGCCGCAGAAGGCGTCCGTTGCTCAAGATATGCAGCGATTTTTCAGGCAGCACATTTTTGGCTTTCTGGATCAATGCCAGTAAACCATCAGCATACAAGGTAGGTTCGCCACCACTGATACCTATCTGTTCATCGCCGGCATCCATCAGGTCGATCAACTGTAGGTTTTCGTCGATATGCCAGTAATCGTTTATGTCCTTGGGGGGTTGCGAGCACATCAGGCACAGGCTGTTACAGCGGTCAGTTATGAACAGCAAATTGCTGTTCGCATGGCGCCGATACAGCACGCGAACCACATTTGAGCCGGGCGACAGGGCGATCACATCCCCGGGTTGAACTACACGTTCATCCTTGGGAGTGGCCAAGATGATTCCGGGATAATCGAGGGCTTGCTCGTTTGCATTAGCTAGCAGGATGCCTGCTACTGGCATGGTCAGCAGTTGCGGCTGTGTTGCGATATCTTCGGATGTCAGCCATAGCAACAGGTCTGTGAATGCAACGTTGCCGGAACACGCCGAGGTGCCTTTCTCAATCAGCTCTTGAGGTGTGATGACCTTTAGCAGGCAGGCAGTATCAAGGTTGCGTATATCGAACTGGGTATCGAGCCTGAGCATATCAACCTCCGAACCCAGGATGGGGCAAGTCACTGAACGAGCGGCGCGCCAACCAAGACATCAAGACCCGTTGAGTGGTGCTGTCGCCGTCATGCAATAGGCCGAATAGGTGCGTTAGCAACGCGGTATTTTTTTGGCAAAAGGTACTGAACATGCGGTGCCCGACAGGATCACCCTGGCGTGCAAAATGCTCAATCGGGTCGGCACCGCAGTAGGGAACCAAAGCGCAGTCCGAGCAACCCGGCAAAGCCTCGGCAACTCCAGCGCCGAGTAGAAGCTCAACGATCGGTGAGCGCAGTAATTCGCTCAGTGGCTGTTGCACGCTGCCTAGCTTAAGGCCGCTCTCACCCATTTCCAGGAGCATCCGTGCTTCGTCCGAGGGGTACACATCGCCGTCGTAGTTATAGACCAATGTGCCTACAGCCGCGCCCAATGGGGAGCGTAGGTCGACATAGCCGCTGGAAAAGGGAGTAAGGATATTGCCCAGCAACAACGAGGTGTAGCCTTCGCTCAGGTACGTTCCCTGGCTATTGAGTTGGATCAGATAGTCCAAGGCCTGCTTGTAGAAAATCAGATACTGCTCCATCGAGTAATCGAGTCGCTGTTCTGACTTCTTGGCAAAACCATATGGGCTCAGTGGCCGGAGGGAAATGCTGTTGAATCCCTGTTGGACGTATTCATCAATGATTGCTTCTGGGTGTTCAAGGCTTCTCGCTGTCAAAGTCGTAAGAGCTGAGACGGAATCGTGCCCCAAAACACTACGCACCCGTTGAATGCCTTCCGCTGTTCGTTGGTAAGCGTTTTTCTCAGGTGTCGGGCGGTTAGCGTTATGCAAAAAAGCTGGACCGTCCAGCGACGTGGAGAACTGCACGGAGTACTGCTTGGCAAATGCCAGAATCGGGTCCGTCAGGTGGTGCAGCGTGCTACTGATGATGAACTGAATGCTGCGTTGCTCGATTTCATTACGTGCGCTGACAGCTTCGATTATTTGCTTGACTCGATCAAATGCCAGCAGTGGTTCACCTCCCTGAAACTCTACGGTTAGAACTGGGGAGGGCGACTCGAACAAGCGGTCGACGGCATGCATGGCGTGCTCTGTCGACATGTCGTGGCCATGGCCGCCTAGTGGCGCACGGGATACTTGGCAGTATTGGCAGGTGTGGTTGCATCTTAGCGTTACTACAAACAGATGCAGCGCCGGCCCGCCAAACAGGAAGCTCTTTTTGCTGCGAATTTGCGCAGTCATTTCCGGAAAAGGCACATGGATTTCGGGTTCGTAGAGAAAGTGACGTGCCAGCAAATCTTTGTACAAGGATGATCGGCGATCTAGTTGTTTGTGGACGATTTTTGGAAGATCGTCTTCGTTCACAAACAAGTACTCGCCCGTATCTGTGGTGATTAGTACTTCCGAGCCGCAGGTATCCGGCATCCGCATGAACCGGAAGGGTAGCAGGCGATAGTCGGTTTCCTTGGCGATAAGTACGGCTGGCATATCAGAGGCCGCATTCTTTCAAAGCAGTACTGGCCAGTAATTCTCTAAGACCACTGGTTTCTAGTGCAATCTGATCACGTAGGTTGAAATCATTCAGGTGGCGAAGGAGCAGTACCTTTGCGGCATCGGCCCCGTATCCCAATAAGCTGGACGGTTCGCTCGGATTAACTTCTAGCACCCACTGGTAGTTTTCCTGGCGAATAAGGATTGAGAGTGTCTGCGCCAGGCTATACGCAGCACGTTGAACCACGCGCAGCGGGTAGATCTGTTCATCTAATGTAAGTGTCAGCGACCAGGTCATAATGGGACTCCCTTCCAATAACCATCTGCATGGTGCGGGATAATGCCTCAACTTGGAGGCTAATTGCCATTATTGTTACCCGGCCTGTCGTCTTCTTTTGTTCCTCGCGTTGTTGTGAGGCTGGCTGGCCAACCTCACATTCGAGGAGTGGGGGCTCTAGAGCTTCACCACCTGATGCACCTGCTCACCACAGGCACGGATCTCCTTGATCATCTTTTCAAACGGTGCGCTGACAATTTCATCGTGGGCCAGCCAGCGTATTTTCTGCGTCAGGACGTAGTGATAACGCCAGTCGCCCTTGACGCGCTCACCCGTCAGGTCCAGGTCGTACCACGGCGAGCGTACCTGGCAAGCCTTGATGTCCTTGTCGATCTGCCCACCCGACAGTGTGATGGTGTAATCCAGCGTCTCGGGGTTGCCTATGTACAAGTCGGCCAGTTGCCCATTGCGGCGGTAGTTGAGCAGACCGTCCCATTTCTCTTGCAGCAAGGCATCGTTGTAGACGTGGTCGTTGCCCAGCGGTTCCAGGGGCCGCATGTCCGTCAGGGTGGCGCTGACCTTGTAGCTGGCCGGGATCAAGAAGGCGGTGGCGGGGCGCTCGACCTGGCAGTCGGTGATCTGTTTGCCGAAGTTGTCGCAGATGTTCTGGTCGCTGGCGGTGGCGCCTTGCTGGCGGTCGGCGACGCTCAGTTGCATCAGCGGCATGCCGCGAAAATCAACGGTGGCCGAGACCCGGGCGGTGCCC
>NZ_JACARK010000244.1:0-10428 GCF_013386655.1 Pseudomonas sp. K5002
TGCCGGATGCATTGGCGGCGTTCGGGTTGACCGAAGCGATGCTGTCGCCCCACCGGCTGCAAACCTCGACCTGACCTGTGTGGCGGGGGAGCTTGCTGTGGGGAGGGAGCTCCCTCGCCACAGCAAGCCCCTCGCCACACGTTATTTCCAGCGGTCAGCGGCTGCGTGATCGCTGTCGCGCCCTTCCACCCAGCGTGGCCCTTCGCTGGTGTTTTCCTTCTTCCAGAACGGAGCGCGCGTCTTCAGGTAGTCCATCACAAAGGCGCAGGCATCGAACGCGGCCTGACGATGGGCACTGGCCGCCGCAACAAACACGATCGGCTCACCCGACTCCAGGGCGCCAATGCGATGCAACACTTCCAGCTTGAGCAGCGGCCAGCGTTGCTCGGCCTCCACGGCGATTTTGCCGAGGGCCTTTTCAGTCATGCCCGGGTAGTGTTCGAGGAACATCCCTGCCACATCCAGGCCATCATTGAAGTCGCGCACATAGCCGACAAAACTCACCACCGCGCCTACGCCCACATTGGCCGCATGCATCGCATTGACCTCGGCGCCGGGATCAAACGCCTCGGCCTGCACCCGAATCGCCATGGTCAGCCTCCGGTCACGGGCGGGAAGAATGCCACTTCGTCGCCAGCTTGCAGCGGCTCTTCAAGGTCGCACAGTTCCTGGTTACGAGCGCACATCAGGCTGGCCTCATTGAGCACTGCGAATTCCGGGTCACCGGCCAATGCCTGGCGTACAGCGTCGACCGTCGCGAAGTCACCTTCCATCTCCAGGGAGTCCAGGCCAATCGCTTCGCTGTAGCGCGCAAAAAACAGTACGTTGATGCTCATGCCTGGTCCGCCTTGAAATGCCCGCTCTTGCCGCCGAGTTTCTCCAGCAGCCGAATGGTTTCGATGGTCATGCCACGGTCCACGGCCTTGCACATGTCGTAGATCGTCAGGGCGGCAACACTGGCCGCGGTCAGCGCTTCCATCTCCACGCCCGTCTGGCCGGAGAGTTTGCAGCGCGCGATGATGTGCACCGCGTCCAGGCCATCGGCTCTGAGTTCAACCTTGACCCCGGTGAGCATCAACGGGTGGCACAGGGGAATGAGATCACTGGTTTTTTTTGCGGCCTGGATCCCGGCGATACGGGCCACGGCAAACACGTCGCCCTTGGGGTGGGCGCCGTCGACAATCATTTTCAGGGTCTCGGGCAACATGCGCACCCGCGCTTCGGCCACGGCTTCACGGAACGTCACGGCTTTTTCAGTGACGTCGACCATGTGGGCGCGACCTTGGGAATCGAGATGAGTCAGCACAGGGATACTCCTGATCAGGAGCTCCGATTGTAAACCCAACGCCGATCAAATGTGGGAGCTGGCTTTTGTGGGAGTCGGGCTTGCCCGCGATGCAGGCACCTCGGTATGTCAGTTACATCGAGGTGATGCTATCGCAGGCAAGCCAGCTCCCACATTGACCGTGGTTACAGGTGAGATTCGGCGTATTCGGCCAGAATCGAACGAGGGACACCTTGCAAGGCGATGTGCACGCCGTTCGGGAAGTCCTTGAAGCGTTCCGTCAGGTAAGTCAGCCCGGAGCTGGTCGCGGACAGGTAAGGGGTGTCGATCTGTGCCAGGTTGCCCAGGCACACCACTTTGGAACCGGCGCCGGCACGGGTGATGATGGTTTTCATCTGGTGCGGCGTGAGGTTCTGGCATTCATCGATCAAAATCAGGCTCTGCTGGAAGCTGCGACCTCGAATGTAGTTGAGGGATTTGAACTGCAACGGCACTTTGCTGAGGATGTAATCGACGCTGCCATGGGTGTTTTCGTCATCCATGTGCAAGGCTTCGAGGTTGTCGGTGATCGCCCCCAGCCACGGCTCCATTTTTTCCGCTTCGGTGCCGGGCAGGAAGCCGATTTCCTGGTCCAGGCCCTGCACGCTGCGGGTGGCGATGATGCGGCGATAGCGTTTGGTAACCATGGTCTGTTCGATGGCGGCGGCCAGGGCGAGGATGGTTTTCCCCGAACCTGCGGCGCCGGTCAGGTTGACCAGGTGGATGTCCGGATCAAGCAAGGCATACAGCGCCAGGCTCTGGTAGATATCACGCGGTTTCAGGCCCCAGGCTTCCTGGTGCAACAGGGGTTCCTGATGCAGGTCGAGGATCAGCAGCTTGTCGACCTGGATCTCTTTGATCCAGCCCACAAAACCCTGTTCGTCGATGATGAATTCGTTGATGTGCACAGCCGGCAGGTTGTCGATCAGCTGTACCTGGTGCCAGGTGCGGCCATGGTCCTGACGGGTTTCGACCTTGCTGACGCGATCCCAGAACGAGCCGGTCATGGTGTGATAACCACGAGACAGCATTGACACGTCGTCAACCAGTTGGTCGGTACTGTAGTCCTCGGCAGCGATCCCACACGCTCGTGCCTTGAGGCGCATATTGATGTCTTTGGTCACCAGCACCAGGCGCAGGTCCTTGTCGCGTGCGTGCAGGTCGATCAATTGGTTGATGATTTTGTTGTCGTTCAGATTCTCCGGCAGCAAGCTGTTGGGCTCGCTGCGCTTGTTCATCAGAATCGACAGCAAGCCCTTGGGCCCGCCTTTGCCACGCTGGATCGGTACGCCCACCTCGACATCGTCGGGGGAGGCTTCGCCGAGGGTCTTGTCGATCAGGCGGATGGCCTGGCGGCATTCGGCGGCAACGCTGTGGTGCCCGCTTTTGAGTTTGTCGAGCTCCTCAAGCACGATCATCGGGATGGCGACGTGGTGTTCTTCGAAGTTGAGCAGTGCGTTTGGATCGTGAATCAGTACATTGGTATCAAGCACATAAAGGATTGGCTGGTCGGAAGAAGGGTTACGTCCATGATCATCCATACTCGGTCACCTTTGTGGGAGCCAGTCGACGCAATACCGCGACAGTGCTGCGCCTCGATTCGACCGTCGAACGCACTTGAGGGGCGTCAAGTGCGGTGCACACAAGAGGTGTCTTGGAAGACGCCACCTGTGTTGCAGGTTTCGGCTGTCTGTCTTCGTAATACCGCAAAACACATGACAGGAAAAAGCACTTTGACGCTTTTTTGAAGTTTATTTTTCAGGATGACGAATAGCACTAGGCGCGCCGGCATTGCACCGTTAAAGTCGGAAGTCCGCCTGTATCGAAATACCTCCCAAATTCCCCCCTGAAAAACCTCAGCCCCAACAGGGCCGGGCTTTTCGTGCTTTTTCAGCGAAACGCTTCGCGGCAATCCTGCCAGCCGAGTCCACTTTCTGCCGTGGCGTGTAAAAGCCAGGGTAAAGCGATGCGCGCCTTGTCCTGGGTGTCGTGGAAGACGATCACCCCGCGCCGCCACAACAGCATCAGTGTGAGCACGCGGTTCGCCGACTCATCAGCCTTGAGCTTGCCGGGTTCGTCTTCCGAGTCGATGTCCCACAAGGCCACTTGCAGCCCTTGTGACTGGAAAAATCCCTGGCTGTCGGACCGGCGCTGACCGTACGGCGGGCGGAACAGCGGCAGGTAGTTTTCCGGCATCAGATTTTGCGCCAGGGAGGCGCTGCGGGTGATGGACGACTGCCAGTCGACCCAGTGGCTATGGGAGCGGTACTGCCAGCCCTGGATGCCGACGCACTGGCCCTGGTACAGCGCCTGCACATCGGTGGCCGAGCTTTTCTCGACGCGGGTTTGCAGGCTGTTGCCGAGCACGAAGAAGAGGCCGTGCATTTTCTGTTTGCGCAGGTAGTCGGTGAGCCAGTCGGTATTGCCGCTGACGGGGGACGGGCCGCTGTCGAAGGTCAGCAGGAACATCCGGTCGTTGAGTTCGTCGCCGTTGCGTTCGTGATCGCCGAAGCGCGCGATTTCGCTGCTGATCTGGGGGAACAGGGCGGCCTTGCGCAATTCTTCATCGAGGTAGCGTTCGTGGAATGCGCGGCTGGGGCCGGCCCAGCCTATATAGAAGGAGTTGTCGCTGACTTCGAATTTGGCGGCTTGTTCGCGCAGGTCGTCCATGTTTTCCACCAGGTAGCAGAAGGAGGCGTCCTGTTCGCAGCTTTGTTGGGCGAAGGTGTAGTTTTCCAGTAGCCGTTGCCAGAGTTGGCGGCGCAGGTCGTCGATCGAGGCCTGGTTGATGATCTTCAGGCCCAGGCGCTGCTTGAGGGCGGGCTCGTCGAGGGATTCGCTGGCGAGCAGGGTGTGGGCGAACATCAGGATTTCTGCGCGTGAGGCGACGTCGAACAGGGCGGGGCTGCTGAGGCGTTCGGGCCAGGTGCCGCGATCCAGGGTTGCGACATCCACGGGGGCGGCTTGGGCGCCCAGGCAGATGAGCCAGGCTGACAGTAAAAGCGCAATTCGCACGAAGGGTCTCCCTTTCCAGAGTCGTCGGGCACTATAGCCGATCGTGTGGGGGCGCTATTGGGTTGGTGTGTATATGCGTTATTTGAGTGATGGCTTGTATCGGTTCCGCTCTTACAGCGGCTCACTTTTGAACGCTTTTGCAAAGTGACTCGCTGTAAGAGCGAAACCATAAGCCGCCGTAACCGCAGAAACGGATATGCCCCCCAACGACCGCACAGCTATCTATCACCATCATAGGTGGAGTCAAACCGCCCTACCCCCTAGAATCCCCCCACGATTAAAGGAGACGACTTCATGCTGACGGTGATTTCCCCCGCCAAAACCCTCGATTTCGAGTCAAAGCCGGTCACCCCGCGCTTCACCCAGCCGCAATACCTCGACCACTCCCAGGAGCTGATCGAACAACTGCGCGAACTCAGCCCGGCGCAAATCAGCGAACTGATGCACGTCTCCGACAAAATCGGCGGCCTCAACGCCGCACGCTTCGGCAGCTGGACCCCCGCCTTCACCCCCGCCAACGCCAAACAAGCCCTGCTGGCATTCAAGGGCGACGTCTACACCGGCCTCAACGCCGAAACCCTCAAGGACGCCGACTTCACCTACGCCCAGGACCACCTGCGCATGCTCTCCGGCCTGTACGGCCTGCTGCGGCCGCTGGACCTGATGATGCCGTACCGCCTCGAAATGGGCACCAAACTGCCCAACGCCCGTGGCAAGGACCTGTACGCTTTCTGGGGCACCCGCATCAGCGAGTGGCTCAACGAAGCCCTGGCCGAACAAGGCGATGACGTGCTGCTCAACCTCGCGTCCAACGAGTACTTCTCGGCAGTCAAACGCCCGGCATTGAATGCGCGAATCATCAACACCGAGTTCAAGGACCTGAAAAACGGCCAGTACAAGATCATCAGCTTCTACGCCAAGAAGGCCCGGGGCATGATGAGCCGCTTTGTGATTGAAGAACGCATCAACGACCCGGCCCGACTCAAGGAGTTTGACGTGCAGGGTTATCGCTTCAATGCGGAGCAGTCGAAGCCGGATAACCTGGTGTTCCTGCGGGATCACGCCCCGGAATAACCTGACAACGAAGATCCAAATGTGGGAGCGGGCTTGCTCGCGAAAACGGTGGTTCAGTCGATGCCTTTATTGCCTGACACGCCGCTTTCGCGAGCAAGCCCGCTCCCACATTTTGTTTGCATTCCAATTCCGAATTCGTCATTTATTTGGCGTCAAAAATAATTCTTCAGATTCCCTAACATTTATTTCACTCGACATTCGTCAATTTTTTTCGTAGTGGCACCACTTTTTTAAAACAGTAGTGGCACAAAACTATTTACCCCTCGCAACTCCCCGCAACTACTGGCCTAAATAGCAAGTGCTATCAGAATAGTACTAGTGCCATCTTTCCTAATATTTCAAGAAATTTCCGGAAACAGGATGAGTGGACAGGAACTATGTCCTAAAGCACCGCTCATACCACCGGTAACGATTATCTCTGAAGATGTAAGAGATGACTTACGTGGCGACCAAGGGAAGTAGCAAAGTTGTCATATAACTTTGACTCAATGGTCAAATCATCAACTGATTAGTTGAAGGCGGACGCAAAGGTTTCACTACTTTCTCCGACAAGGCCAAGGCTGAGCTCACCTGTATGGGTCAGTGAGACAACCCAAGCCGTTGATATATAAGGGCTCAAAGCCCCTGTCAACGCCTTGCGGCACTGGCGCCAGGCCCTTCCCCAGGAAGGCTGGCTGCATTTCAGGGCAAGCCCCAACAATAAGGCCAAGTTGCGCACAACTTGAGTGCATTAGTTAGTCACTCGACTTTTAGTATGCCTGCACTGGATATACCGACGTTTATTCGTCGCACTTCCCAGTGCCTGGGTGACGCTTCAAAACATGAACTCCGGCCATCTAGTGGCACGATTAACAATGAGGTAAATGCGATGCGCATCAGCATATTTGGTTTGGGTTACGTCGGCGCGGTATGTGCCGGTTGCCTGTCTGCACGGGGCCATGAGGTCGTTGGCGTAGACATCTCCAAGGAAAAGATCGACCTGATCAACGCGGGTAAATCCCCCATCGTTGAACCGGGTCTGGGCGAGCTGTTAAGCCAGGGCGTTCAAACCGGCCGACTGCGCGGCACCACCAATTTCGCCGAGGCAATCCGTGATACCGACCTGTCGATGATTTGCGTCGGCACGCCGAGCAAGAAGAACGGCGACCTGGAACTCAACTACATCGAATCGGTGTGCCGCGAGATCGGTTTTGTCCTGCGTGACAAGACCTCCCGTCACACCATCGTGGTCCGCAGCACCGTACTGCCAGGTACCGTGGCCAATGTGGTGATTCCGATTCTCGAAGACTGCTCGGGCAAGAAAGCCGGCGTCGACTTCGGCGTCGCCGTAAACCCTGAGTTCCTGCGTGAAAGCACCGCCATCGCCGACTACGACCTCCCGCCGATGACCGTCATCGGTGAATTCGACACCGCTTCCGGCGATGTTCTGCAGTCGCTGTACGAAGAACTCGACGCGCCGATCATCCGCAAGGACATCGCCGTCGCCGAGATGATCAAGTACACCTGCAACGTCTGGCATGCGACCAAAGTGACCTTCGCCAACGAGATCGGCAACATCGCCAAGGCGGTAGGTGTCGACGGTCGCGAAGTGATGGAAGTGGTCTGCCAGGACAAGACCCTCAACCTGTCCCAGTACTACATGCGCCCGGGCTTTGCCTTCGGCGGTTCCTGCCTGCCCAAGGACGTGCGCGCCCTGACATACCGCGCAGGCTCTCTGGACGTGGATGCGCCGCTGCTCAACTCGCTGATGCGCAGCAACGAGTCCCAGGTGCAAAACGCTTTCGACATCGTTTCCAGCCACGACAAACGCAAAGTCGCCCTGCTGGGCCTGAGCTTCAAGGCCGGCACCGATGACCTGCGCGAAAGCCCGCTGGTGGAACTGGCAGAGATGCTGATCGGCAAGGGTTTCGACCTGAGCATCTACGACAGCAACGTCGAATACGCTCGCGTGCACGGCGCCAACAAGGACTACATCGAAGGCAAGATTCCTCACGTGTCGTCCCTGCTCAACTCGGACTTCGACGAAGTGATCAACAACTCCGACGTGATCATCCTGGGCAACCGCGATGAGAAGTTCCGTGCCCTGGCGCACAACGCACCCCACGGCAAGCAAGTGGTCGACCTGGTGGGCTTCATGTCCAAGGCCACCAGCGTGAGCGGCCGTACCGAAGGCATTTGCTGGTAACAGCAACGGCAAGTTTCAAGCGGCAAGCGTCCTGATCCCCGGCGCTTGCTGCTTGAAGCCTCCTTCACCTGCGGAATGACGCCTATGTCCAAGTTAAAACACGTACTCCTCCAATCTGCCGCCTGGCTGTTTTTCCTGAGCCTGCTGATGGGACTCGCCCTGCTGTTGCCGGCGAGTACGTTCGACTCAGAGTCGAAGAATTTTATTTTCCTGATTGGCGCCGTCGGTATCTGGCGCTACTCGATGGGTGCTACGCATTTCTTTCGCGGCATGCTGTTCCTGTACGTGGTCTACCCGCACCTGCGGCGCAAAGTGCGCAAGCTGGGCAAGGCAGCAGACCCGTCCCACGTATTCCTGATGGTTACCAGCTTTCGGATCGACGCGCTGACCACGGCCCAGGTCTACAGCTCGGTGATCCGCGAGGCCATCGAATGTGGCTTCCCTACCACCGTGGTCTGCTCCCTGGTGGAAATGTCCGATGAGCTGCTGGTCAAGAGCCTGTGGGCCAGGATGAACCCGCCCGACCACGTCAAGCTGGACTTCGTGCGCATCGCCGGTACCGGCAAGCGTGACGGCCTGGCTTTCGGTTTTCGCGCCATCTCCCGCCACCTGCCGGACGACCGTGCCGTAGTGGCCGTGATCGATGGCGACACCGTGCTCGCCGAGGGCGTAGTGCGCAAGACCGTGCCGTGGTTCCAGCTGTTCGGCAATGTCGGCGGCCTGACCACCAACGAGTTCTGCGAAGTGCGCGGCGGCTACATCATGAGCGAGTGGCACAAGCTGCGCTTCGCCCAGCGCCACATCAACATGTGCTCCATGGCCCTGTCCAAACGCGTGCTGACCATGACCGGCCGCATGTCGGTGTTCCGCGCCAACGTGGTCACCGACCCGGGCTTCATTGCCGATGTGGAAAGCGACTCGCTGCAACACTGGCGCCTGGGCCGCTTCAAGTTTTTGACCGGTGACGACAAGTCCAGCTGGTTCAGCCTGATGCGCCTGGGCTACGACACTTTCTACGTACCGGACGCCGCGATCCACACCGTGGAACACCCGCCGGAAAAGAGCTTTATCAAGGCCAGCCGCAAACTGATGTTCCGCTGGTACGGCAACAACCTGCGCCAGAACTCACGTGCCCTGGGCCTGGGTATGCGTCGCCTGGGCCTGTTCACCAGCATCGTGCTGTTTGATCAACGCGTGTCGATGTGGACCTCTCTGCTGGGGCTGACCGTGGCGATCATCGCCACCTTCAAATACGGCGGCGCGTTCATCCTCGCCTACCTGCTGTGGATCGGCATCACCCGCCTGATTCTGACCCTGCTGCTGTCGTGCTCCGGCCACAAGATCGGCCCGGCTTACCCGGTGATTCTCTATTACAACCAGATCATGGGCGCGCTGGTGAAGATCTACGTGTTCTTCCGCCTTGATCAACAGTCCTGGACCCGCCAGGACACCAAACTGACCCGCGATTTGGCCAGCTTTCAACGTTGGTTCAACACCTGGTCGTCTCGGACCATGACCTTCTCCGCCGGCAGCATTTTCGTCGCCGTGTTGCTGATGATGGTTTGACCCTGCCAAGCCTGAATTAACTAGGAACTAAACACCATGAATAGCCCAGTAAACGCCAACGTTGTCCACGAATCCGAAGCCCAGCGCCAACACGCCCGGGTCAAAATCCCGGCCAAGCTGCGCTTCTTCGGCGCCGATCAAACACCGATGGAAGTGCGGGTGATCGACCTGTCCGCCGGCGGCCTGGCCTTCAACGCCCCGCAGCAGCCGCTGAAAGTCGGCGATGTGCACAAGGGTCGCTTGCAATTCGTGATCGACAACCTGGGCCTGGCGATGGACGTCGAGCTGCAGATTCGCTCCTACGACCGCCAGACCGGCCGCACCGGTTGCCAGTTCCAGAACCTCGATGCACAAGACATCTCCACCCTGCGCCACCTGATCACCTCGCACCTGGCCGGTGACATCGTGACCATGGGTGACGTGCTGGCAACCCTGCAACGCGACAACTTCACCAAGGCGCGCAAGGTCAAGGACGGCGGCAGCAACATGAGCGTCGGTGGCCGCCTGCGGGCGGTGACGTTCAGCCTCGGGATCTTCGTGGTGGGCCTGGCGGCATTCGGCTTCGTGGTCAAATCGGTGTACGGCATGTACTTCGTCAGCCACGCCACCTCCGGCCTGGTGAGCGTGCCCGGGATGAACGTGACCATGCCCCGCGATGGCACCGTGCAAAGCCTGATCAAAGGCGATGCGGTCGCCGCCAAAGGCGCGCCATTGGCAACCTTCAGCACCAGCATGCTCGACGTACTCAAGGGCCATCTGGACGAAGACCAGCTGCAACCGGCCAAGGTCGAAGAGCTGTTCGGCAAGCAAATGACCGGCACCCTCACCTCCCCGTGCGACTGCGTCGTGGCCCAGCAACTGGTCGCCGACGGTCAGTACGCCAGCAAGGGCGACGTGATCTTCCAACTGGTGCCACGCGGCAGCCAGGCCAACGTTGATGCACGTTTCTCCTATCGCCAGTTTGCCGACGTTCGCCCGGGCACCCGCGTGAACTTCCAGGTAGCGGATGAAGAGCAGGTACGCACCGGCACCATCGTCAGCAGCACCAGCCTGAACAGCAGCGAAATGTCCTCCGACATCCGCGTGCAGATCAAACCCGACGCCCCGCTGGACAGCACCTACGCCGGTCGCCCAGTTGAAGTGACCAGCGATCGCGGCCCGTCCCTGAACTGGCTGATCGACAAAGCCATGGCCAACGGTCTGTAAGCAGAGGACATGCCTGTGATGACTCTCTCAAAAACACCGCAATCCCTGTGGGAGCGGG
>NZ_JACARK010000244.1:10469-10739 GCF_013386655.1 Pseudomonas sp. K5002
AAGCCCGCTCCCACATGGGAACTGTGGCGTTGCTGGCTGTTGCGGTCAGCCTCGCCGGTTGCGCCGGCCTGCCCGACCAACGCCTGGCCAATGAAGCGCTGAAACGTGGCGACACCGTCACTGCCCAGCAGAACTACCAGCAGCTCGCGGATTTGGGCTACAGCGAGGCCCAAGTGGGCCTGGCGGATATCCAGGTCGGCACCCGCGACCCCGAGCAAATCAAGCAGGCCGAAGCGACGTACCGCGCGGCCGCCGATACATCGCCCCGTG
>NZ_JACARK010000245.1:0-8556 GCF_013386655.1 Pseudomonas sp. K5002
CCCGCGCCGCGGCAGAAAGGCTGGCCAGCGAACTGGGGGAAAAGGTCGGCGAAACCGTCGGCTACCGCATTCGCCTCGACAGTAAGGTCGGCCCCAACACCCGCATCGAAGTGGTCACCGAAGGCATCCTCACTCGGCGCCTGCAGGATGACCCGGCACTCGACGGCGTGGGTTTGTTGATCTTCGACGAGTTCCACGAACGCAGCCTGGACGCCGATCTGGCGCTGGCCCTTAGTCTTAATGGTCGAGACCTGTTTCGCGACGAGCAGCCGCTGAAGATTTTGCTGATGTCTGCCACCCTGGAAGGAGAGCGCCTGGCCGGGTTGCTGGACAACGCGCCGATCCTGCGCAGCGAAGGGCGCATGTACCCGGTGCAGATGCGCTGGGGCCGGCCATTCCAGCCCGGCGAATTTATCGAGCCACGGTTGGTGCAGACCATCCTTGAAGCCCTGCATGATGAAGCCGGCAGCGTGCTGGTGTTCCTGCCGGGGCAGGCCGAGATTCGTCGGGTTAATCAGCAATTGGCTGACGCGCTGGGCGATAACCCCGATGTGCTGCTATGCCCGCTGCACGGCGAACTGGACCTGGCCGCCCAGCGCGCCGCCATCGACCCGGCGCCCGCCGGCAAGCGCAAAGTGGTGCTGGCCACCAACATTGCCGAGACCAGCCTGACCATCAACGGCGTGCGCGTGGTGATCGATGCCGGGCTGGCGCGGGTCCCGCGTTTCGACCCGGGCAGCGGCATGACCCGTCTCGACACCCAGCGCATCTCCCGCGCCAGCGCCACCCAGCGTGCCGGCCGGGCAGGGCGCCTGGAGCCGGGGGTGTGTTATCGGTTGTGGTCCGAGGACCAGCATGAAGGGCTGGCGGCGTATTCCAGTGCGGAAATTCTCTCGGCGGATCTTTCCGGTTTGGCCCTGCAATTGGGCCGCTGGGGCGTGGCGCCTACTCAGTTGGTATGGCTCGACGTTCCGCCCACCGCGGCTTATGCACAGGCCCAGGATTTGCTCGAGCGCCTCGGAGCGTTGAGCGATACCAAGCTGACCGCCCACGGCCAGAAAATGGCCGGGTTGCCGGCGCACCCGCGAATCGCTCATTTGCTGCTGCGTGGTCAGGATCTGGGCCTGGCGAGCATGGCCTGTGACGTGGCGGCACTGTTGGGTGAGCGCGATATCCTGCGTGGTGCCGGTGCGGATTTGCACAGCCGCCTGGCCCTGTTATCCGGTGAAGAAAAGGCCCGTGGCACCCAGGGCGGTGTGCAGCGTGCCCGCCAACTGGCGCGGCAATACCGTGGCTATTTAAGAGGCAAGGCAGAGCAGCCGGTGGCTGATCCCGATCATCCGCGCTGGCTCGGCGCGTTGCTGGCGCTGGCCTACCCGGACCGCGTCGCCCAGCAACGGCGGGCGGGCGGTGCCGAATACCGCCTCGCCAACGGCCGTGCCGCGTTGTTCGCCGAAGCCGACAGCCTGATGAAGCAACCCTGGCTGGTGATCGCCGATCTGGGCAGCCGCCAGGGCCAGCGTGAAGAACGGATTTACCTCGCGGCGGATTTTGATCCGGCGCTGTTCGACTCGGTGTTGGCCGAGCAGGTGCGTAATGTCGACCAGCTTGACTGGGATGAGCGCGAGGGCGTGCTGCGGGCCGAACGCCAGCGCAAGGTCGGCGAACTGGTGCTCAGCCGCGAACCGCTGACCGGCCTCGACGAGTCCGCCCGCAGCCAGGCGCTGGTCAACCTGGTGCGGCGCAAAGGCCTGGAATTGCTGCCCTGGACCCCGGAGCTGCGCCAATGGCAGGCGCGGGTGATGCTGCTGCGTGGTCTGGATAGCGGCAAGGCCAGTGAATGGCCGGATGTCAGCGACAGCGCTTTGCTTGCCAGCCTGGAGCACTGGTTGATGCCGTACCTGGGCAAGGTGTCGCGCCTGAGCCATTTCGCCAGTCTGGATATTTCCAGCTTCCTGCATAACCTGCTGCCGTGGCCGTTGCCGGCGCGGTTGGACGAGCTGGCGCCGCACCATCTGAAGGTGCCGTCGGGCTCGTCGGTGCGGCTGGACTACAGCGAGCAGCCGCCGATTCTGGCGGTGCGCTTGCAGGAATTGTTCGGGCTGGCGGACACCCCACGGATTGCCGGCGGGCGGCAGGTGGTCAAGCTGCACCTGTTGTCGCCGGCCAGACGGCCCGTGCAGGTGACGCAGGACCTGGCGAACTTCTGGCGCAGTACTTACGCCGAGGTGAAGAAGGATTTGAAGGGGCGGTATCCGAAGCATTACTGGCCGGATGATCCGTTGATTGCTGAACCGACTGCCCGGATCAAGCCGAGAAAGTAAGTACATCGCAGATCTAATGTGGGAGCTGGCTTGCCTGCGATGGCATCACCTCGGTCTGTCGGATAGACCGAGGTGCCCTGCATCGCGGGCAAGCCCGGCTCCCACACAAGCCAGCTCCCACACTGTTTCGCCGCGTGGCTTACTGCGCGGCGGGCAACAGGAACCGCGCAATCACCGGCAAATGATTGGAGATACGCACCGTATCGCTCTGGCGCACCTTGCTCTCAACCTTCTTGAGGCGCGAGCTGTGGAACAGGTAATCCAGCGTACGGTCCGGCCCCTCTACGGTTGGGTCATTCGGGAAATACGTCAGCCACTGGTCCCGGTCAATCCCGCTGGATTGGCTGTTGCTCGGGATCATCGGGTACTTTTCCCACAGCAGGTGCAGCTCACTGTCCGGCGAGTATTGCCCGCGCTTGCCGGGGTCCAGGCGCAGGAACTGTCCCAGCGGCAGCAGGTTGAAATCCCCACCCATCAGCCATGGCGTGCCGCGGCTCTCGAATTTATCCACCAGCTTGACGGTCGCCTGCACCTGTTCCAGCACGGCGTTGTGCCCGGGGGCCGCGCCGTCCAGGCGAGTATTGAGCACGGCCAACTGGCCGCCATCGCTCAACGGCAGGTAGGTCAGCAATAACGCGGGCTTGGGCTGGAACTGACGGCTGATCAGGTTGGCGCGTGCTACCGGCAATTGCAGGCGCTCGGCGTGTTCGATCTGGTAGCGGCTCATGGTCACCAGCTTGCGGCCGACGCTGCCGAAGATATGCAGGTCGGGCACGAAGTCGGCTTTCCAGTCGAAGGCCTGGGCGCTGCACGGGTAGAGGTCGGCCAGGCGTTCCTGAAGCAAGGCCAGTTGGTCCTGGTAGCTGGAAGGCTTGGCGCCTTCGTCGACTTCCTGCAACAGCAGGATGTCGGGCTGCTCGTCGCGGATCACCCGCGCCACTTCGTCGAGGCTTGAAGCCATGTCTTCAACGGTCGGGCGGTCGTCCGGGCCGCTGCCGTCCGGGGTGTCGTACCAGAACACGTAGTTCTTGCCCGCCAGGTACTGCACGTTCCAGGTCATGACCTTTAGCGCCTGCCCAGGCAGCAGGGTCGGCGCACGGGGCGCGACGCAGCGGATGGGCAGGGTTTCCTTGTCGGCAGGGCGCCAGGTCAGGCTGTAGATCAAGCCGGTCAGCAGGGCCGCGAGGATCAGCAGGCCCAGCAAGGTAATGCGCAGTAGTCGGGTCATCGGCTCGGCTTATGGCGTTGCAGGACAGGCCCGGAGCATATCACCGCGCGTCGGCGTCGCCACCAATCAACATGAACAGGCGGAACAACACCACGCTGGTGAACAGTTGCAGGAAGCTCTGTGCGCTGTCGATCAGCAGGCCCAGCAGCGGGTTCGGGTCCGGATAGACCGCCACGCTGGCGCCCTTGAGCAACCACAGCGGGGTCATCACGCACAGCAGGCACACCAGGATCCGCCAGAAATGCCCACGGGTCAGGCGCAGGCTTTCCTTCATGGCCGACAGCGCCGACATGCCCCGCAGCACCAGCAGGTATTCGGCGAAAGCCAGCACCACCATCAGCCACAGGCCGGGCAGGAAATACAGCGACAGGCCCAGCAGGATCAGCAGCGTGCTGATTGCCGTCAGCAGGGCAAAGCGCGGCCACAGGGTCAGGGCCATGGCCAGCACATCCAGGGTGCGCGGCGATTCACCCCGGGTGCGGGCGTCGAGGAACAGGATCAGTGCGCCGGTGTACAGCGGGTACACCAGCAGCCCGATCACCACGCTGTAACCGGGAAACGCGTCTGGGCCGAGCGTGTGGTCGAGCACCTGTTGCAGCAGGGCTTCGAGGATCACCAGTGGCAGGCACAACTGCACGATGGCGCCCAGGTTGCGCTTGAAAAAGAAGAAGGAGTCGCGCAATACGTCTAACGGATTCATCAGGGTCTTCACAGGCCGAAAAGCAAGGGCGTTACTTTAACCGATCATGAGCAGATGCAAGCAAACGTAAACCTTGCGTAAAGACCATTGAAACAATCAGCAACAGCCCCATAACTGGGTTGTACCTTGCACATCGTGCGCAAGGCGAAGATTTCTACCGGCAATCTAACGAGGTCGCCATGAACAGCGAAGAACAAACCCTGATCGACGGACTGTTTTCACGGTTGCAGCAAGCCGAAACGGACTCAGCCCCCCGCGACGCCCAGGCTGAAGCGCGGATCAAGGAACACGTCACTCGCCAACCGGCCGCTGCGTACTACATGACCCAGTCGATTCTGGTGCAAGAGCACGCGATCAAGAGCCTCGATGCGCAGAACAAGCAGCAGGCCCAGCAGATCCAGGAGTTGCAGGACCAACTGCAACAGGCCAGGTCCCAGGCGGCGCAGCCTGCACCGAGCAGTGGCGGTTTCCTGTCGAGCATTTTCGGCGGCGGTTCCCGTGACCCGCAGCCGACCCAGAGCGCACCTGCGTCGTCGGGCGGTGGCTGGCGTGAACCAGCGCGTCCGTCGTTTGGCGGGCAACCTGCGCCGCAGCAGAACTACGGTGCTCCCCAGCAGAACTATCAGCAGCCACAACAGGCACCCGCAGCGCCGATTGGCAGCGGTTTCCTCGGCGGCGCCCTGAAAACCGCAGCTGGCGTGGCCGGTGGTGTGATGCTGGCAGAAGGCATCAGCAGCCTGTTCAGCCACAACTCGCAACAACCGCAAGTGGTTGAAGAGATCATCCGCGAAGAGCCGGCCCCGGCAAGCGACAACGGCAACTGGGGCAACGACGACCAGAAATATGCCGGCAACGACAGCTGGGGCAGCGATAACGCCTCCGACAGCTTCGCCGACAACGACTATTCCGACGACTCCTCCTCCTTTGGCGACGACGATTCCTTCGTCTGACCCACACTCAACCGGGGCGCTTCGTCGCCCCGGGCTGATTTTTCTCGGAAACTCCTTTGTGGCTGGCATACTGGCAACCTTTCCGGGCCCTTGAGTCCGGGGTCCATGCGCGTGTCATGAGGATTTGCGGTGAAAAAGATAGCCGTGTTCGCCGATGTACAAAACCTCTACTACACCGTGCGCCAGGCGTACGGCTGTCACTTCAACTACGCCGCCCTGTGGGCTGATATCAGCCAGCGCGGGCAGATTGTCGAGGCGTATGCCTATGCCATCGACCGTGGCGACAGCAAGCAACAGCAGTTCCAGCAGATCCTGCGCAACCTGGGTTTTACCGTGAAGCTCAAGCCTTACATCCAGCGCAGCGACGGCTCGGCCAAGGGCGACTGGGACGTGGGCATCACCATCGACATCATGGACGCCGCCGCCCATGTCGACGAAGTGGTGCTGGCCTCCGGCGACGGTGATTTCGACATGCTGCTGGACCGCATCATCAGCAAGCACGGCGTCGAAGCCGTGGCCTACGGCGTGCCGGGGCTGACGGCCAACTCATTGATACGCGCCGCCAGCCGCTACGTGCCGATCGAAGGCGCGTTGCTGCTTAAATAGATTTTTGACGGAGTTGGAACAGGTTTGGAACGTATAGCGGTCATCGACTTTGAAACCACCGGCATCCAGCCGAGCAGCAGCTGCCGGGCCACGGAAATCGCCGTGGTCATCCTGGAGCAGGGCCAGATCGTGGACCGCTACCAGAGCCTGATGAACGCTGGTGTGCGTGTGCCGGGGTTTATCGAGCAACTGACCGGCATCAGCAACGCCATGCTGCGCACCGCACCGTCGGCGGAGCGGGTGATGAACGAGGTGAACGAGTTTGTCGGCACCACGCCGCTGCTGGCCCACAACGCCGCGTTTGACCAGAAGTTCTGGGATTTCGAGCTGGGGTTGATCCGGCGTACGCGTTTGCAGAAGTTTGCCTGTTCGCTATTGCTGGCGCGACGCTTGATGCCGGCGGCGCCGAACCACAAGCTGGGTACCCTGACCTCGTTTGCCCAACTGCCCCACACCGGCAAGGCTCACCGGGCGATGGCGGACGCGGAGATGGCGGCGAACCTTACCGCTCACCTGGCCGAGGAACTGCGTCGCACCCACGGGTTGCGGGAGTTGTCACACGAATTGCTGTGCAGCTTGCAGAAGGTTCCGGCGGCGAAGATCAATGATCATCTGAAGAAGCATCGCGGGTTCTAAGTCGCTTGAGCAGAACTCCATCTTCAACATGACGAAGATCCAAATGTGGGAGCGGGCTTGCTCGCGAATACGGAGTATCAGCAAACACATGCACTGACTGACACACCGCATTCGCGAGCAAGCCCGCTCCCACATTAGTTTTGCGGTGTTATCGAGGCTGTAAGCAGTCCAGCGACCGATCCACCACCACCTTCGAATCAGTGAAGCTACTGACGTCATCGCAGGCAAGCCACACACAGTTGAGCGCGGGTGTTTCAAGCAACTCGGTCAACTATGGCGATCGTTCCCACGCTCCGCGTGGGAATGCCGCCCTGGACGCTCTGCGTCCGCTCTTCAAGTCGTGACGCAGAGCGTCACCGGATGCGTTCCCACGCAGAGCGTGGGAACGCGCTGCAGAGCGGCGTGTTCAGTTGCCACTCTTCCCATTCCCCTCCAACTGCCCCAACGGCACCCGCCGCTCTATCGCGCTCGACAAGATGATCGAGGTCTTGCTGAATCCGAATTTCGCCACCCGATTGATCAGGTTCTCCAGCTCCGGCATCGAGCCCACCGCCGCCTGCATGATCACGCACGGATCGCCCGTCACCCGATGGCATTCAGTCAACTCGGGAATTTCCGACAGCGCGTCGTAAACCTTCTGGCTCCCATGATTGGTCAACCGCAACTCAATCACGCACTGGATCGGCAACCCCACCTTCGACAGGTCGACCTTGGCCTGATACCCGGTAATCACACCACTGGCTTCCAGTTTCGCCACTCGCTCAGCCACGGCGGGCGCGGATAGGTTCACGGTGCGCGCCAGTTGCGCGTAGGACGCGCGGCCGTCTTCCAGCAGGGCGCTGAGAAGCATACGGTCGTATTTGTCCATGATAAGGCTCCGGGAATGCATAGCTTTCGAAAGCACGGTTTATAGCCTTGATAACCATGTTTTGAAAAGTGTACTGGCGCTTTAAACAGGTTTTGTAACTTATGTTTAAGGCCGGGGATTTCTAAAATAACGCTCCCTTGTCCTGCCACAGAGCTGCCCAATGCCTGGCCCACGTCGCTTTCCCTTACCGTTGATCGCCGCCTTTTTTGCGTTGTACGTGATCTGGGGGTCTACCTACCTGGTGATTCGCATTGGTGTGGAGTACTGGCCGCCGCTGTTGCTGGCGGGGATTCGCTTTATGACAGCGGGTGCGCTGATGTATGCCTTCCTGCGCTGGCGCGGGGCGCCGGCGCCGACGTGGGTGCAGTGGAAGGCTGCCGCGAAGATCGGCATTTTGCTGCTGACCTTCGGCAACGGTGCGGTCAGTGTGGCAGAACATACGGGCGTGGCTTCCGGGGTGGCCGCGTTGGCGGTGGCGACGGTGCCGTTGTTCACCTTGCTCTGTGGTTATTTCTGGGGCGCGCGTAATACCCGTCTGGAATGGGCCGGGGTGGTGCTGGGGATTATCGGTATCGCCATGCTCAATATGGGCTCCAACCTGCAATCGAGCCCCACCGGTGCGGCCTTGCTGATCTTTGCGGCGGCGGCCTGGGCCTTTGGTTCGGTGTGGAGCAAGCATTTGCCGCTGCCTCAAGGCGCGATGGCCAGTGCGGCGGAGATGCTGATCGCAGGTTTCGTGCTGCTGTTGCTCAGTGCCGTCAGCGGCGAACACCTCCAAGCCATGCCGCCGCTGGAAGGCTGGCTGGCCCTGGCGTACTTGACCGTGTTCGGCTCGATCATCGCCTTCAATGCCTATATGTACCTGCTCAAGCACGTACGCCCGGCGGCGGCCACCAGCTATGCCTACGTCAACCCGGCGGTGGCGGTGTTGCTCGGGATTGTGTTTGTCGGTGAGACCATCGGCACGGAGGAAGCCCTGGCGATGTTGGTGATTATCAGCGCGGTGCTGCTGATCAGCCTGCCACAGTGGCGAAAGCCAAAACCGGAAATAAGGTAAACTGCCGCGCATTGCGACCTTGCGCTGACTTTTTCCTACGGTATTTCCATGACTTTCGCCACACTTGGCCTGATCGAACCCTTGCTGCGCGCCCTTGAGACGCTTGGCTACCAGACCCCGACGCCGGTGCAGGCGCAAGCCATTCCGGCGGTGCTGGCAGGCCGTGACCTGATGGCTGCGGCCCAGA
>NZ_JACARK010000246.1:0-7377 GCF_013386655.1 Pseudomonas sp. K5002
GCCACGCCCAGGCGCAGGTCGACGTTCAGGCGCGCCAGTTCCAGCTGGAACCAGCGGGTGATCCCGGCAATCTGGTCACGCTGCGGGGCTTTCGATGCAGTGGTGATTTGCCCGCCGATAAATTCTTTCTTCTCGAACAGCGTCACATCGTGGCCACGTTCGGCAGCCACCCGCGCCGCTTCCATCCCGGCCGGGCCAGCCCCCACCACCACGACTTTGCGTTTTGGCCCGGTGGATTTCTCGATGATGTGCGGCACGCCCATGTATTCACGGGAAGTGGCGGCGTTCTGGATGCACAGCACATCCAGGCCCTGGTACTGGCGGTCGATGCAGTAGTTGGCGCCGACGCACTGTTTGATCTGGTCGATCTGGCCCATCTTGATCTTGGCGATCAGGTGCGGGTCGGCGATGTGGGCGCGGGTCATGCCGACCATGTCCACGTAGCCGCCTTCCAGGATGCGCGTGGCCTGGTTCGGGTCCTTGATGTTCTGCGCGTGCAGCACCGGGGCCTTGACCACTTCCTTGATGCCGGCCGCCAGGTGCAGGAACGGCTCCGGTGGATAACTCATGTTCGGGATAACGTTGGCCAGGGTGTTGTGGGTGTCGCACCCCGAGCCGACCACGCCGATGAAGTCGAGCATGCCGGTGTCGTCGTAGTACTTGGCGATCTGTTTCATGTCCTCGTGGGACAGGCCGTCCGGATGGAATTCGTCGCCGCACAAACGGATGCCGACGCAGAAATCCGGGCCGACCTCCTTGCGCACCGCCTTCAACACCTCAAGGCCGAAACGCATGCGGTTTTCGAAGCTGCCGCCCCATTCGTCAGTACGTTTGTTGACCCGAGGGCTCCAGAACTGGTCGATCATGTGCTGGTGCACCGCCGACAGCTCCACACCGTCCAGGCCACCGGCCTTGGCCCGTGCCGCAGCGGTAGCGTAGTTGCCGATCACCCGCCAGATTTCTTCAGGCTCGATGGTCTTGCAGGTGGCGCGGTGCACCGGCTCGCGGATGCCCGAGGGCGACAGCAGCGTGGGCCAATGCTCGCCGTCCCAGCGCGAGCGACGGCCCATGTGGGTAATCTGGATCATGATCTTGGCGCCATGCTTGTGCATGGCGTCGGCCAGGTTCTGGAAGTGCGGGATGATCCGGTCATCCGCCAGGTTCACCGACTTCCACCAGCCTTGCGGGCTGTCGATGGCGACACTGGAAGAACCGCCGCAGATCGCCAGGCCGATCCCGCCCTTGGCTTTCTCTTCGTAGTACTTCACATAGCGGTCGGTGGTCATGCCGCCGTCGGTGGCATACACCTCGGCGTGGGCGGTACTGAGCACGCGGTTGCGGATGGTCAGTTTGCCGATCTGGATCGGCGCAAACATTGCTTCGAAAGCCATGGCAGGGTCCTCGACTTACAACGGCTTGACGGTGAACAGGCCGTCGTCGTGGCCCTCTTCGGAGCCGCCGTAGACCTGTTCCGCAACGGTGCGGATCTTGCTGCCGCGGGCTTCGAGAATCTGGTCCATCGCGCCGGCAAACCAGCCGGTGAACATGTAGTCGACCTTGCGCCCGACCTTGCCGTACACGTAGACGAATGCCGAGTGCTCGAGCTTGACGCTGGCGGTGCCTTTATCGAGGTCGATGTCCTGGATCTTGAACAGGCCCCAGCCGCGCTGCGACAGGCGCTTCATGTAGTGCTCGAACACTGCGACGCCTTCCAGGCCGTGGCATTCAGCTTCTTTTTCGCACCAGTGCCAGGCGGATTTGTAGCCGGCCTTGTAGAGGATCTCGGCGTAGGCCTCGCTGCCCAGAACTTCTTCGATCCCCATGTGGTTGTTGACGAAGAAATGGCGCGGCACGTACAGCATCGGCAGGGCGTCGGAGGTCCAGACACCGGTTTCGCTGTCGACTTCGATAGGCAATTGAGGGGCGATCTTGGCCATGGAAACTTAACTCCGGAAAATGCTTTGGTAAGCCCCCAACGCATAAGGTTGGGGGAAAAGAGGCGTGAGTGGTGGCTTATTCGCCCCAGACGTCCTTCAGGACGTTGACCCAGTTTTCGCCCATGATCTTGCGCACCACGCGCTCGGGATGGCCGCGCTTGAGCAGGGTCTCGGTGAGGTTCGGGAACTCGCCCACGGTGCGGATGCCCAGCGGGTTGATGATCTTGCCGAAGCTGGTCAGGCGGCGGGCGTAGCCCTTGTCGTGGGTCAGCATTTCGAAGAAATCCTGGCCATGGCCCTGGGTGAAGTCGGTGCCGATGCCGATGGCGTCTTCGCCCACGATGTTCATGGTGTATTCGATGGCTTCGGCGTAGTCGTCGATGGTCGAGTCGATGCCCTTGGCCAGGAACGGCGCGAACATGGTCACGCCGACAAAGCCACCGTGGTCGGCGATGAACTTCAGCTCTTCATCGGACTTGTTGCGCGGGTGCTCTTTGAGGCCTGAAGGCAGGCAGTGGGAGTAGCACACCGGCTTTTTCGATTCGAGGATGACTTCTTCGGAAGTCTTGGAGCCCACGTGGGACAGGTCGCACATGATGCCGACGCGGTTCATCTCGGCGACGACCTCGCGACCGAAGCCCGACAGGCCGCCATCGCGCTCATAGCAGCCGGTGCCCACCAGGTTCTGGGTGTTGTAGCACATCTGCACCACGCCAACCCCGAGCTGCTTGAAGATCTCGACGTAGCCGAGTTGGTCTTCAAACGCGTGGGCGTTCTGGAAGCCGAAGATGATGCCGGTCTTGCCCTGTTCCTTGGCGCGACGGATATCGGCGGTGGTTTTCACCGGGATCACCAGGTCGCTGTTTTCGCGAATCAGGGTCTGGCTGGCCACGATGTTGTTAATGGTGGCCTGGAACCCTTCCCATACCGACACGGTGCAGTTGGCAGCGGTGAGGCCACCCTTGCGCATGTCTTCGAACAGGTCGCGGTTCCACTTGGCAATGATCAGCCCGTCGATAACGATGCTGTCGGCGTGCAATTCGGCTGGGCTCATCAGGCGTCCCCTTATTGGCGATTCATGCGCCGAATCGTCTGCCGGCGCTTTGGGGCCAGCATATGCCCCGGGGCAGAAGGAGCCGGGTGCAAAAACGACAAGGGAATTGCCGAAAGCGTCAATCCGCGACAAAGGCCAACATGACATCTCTGACGGGTGTCTGTTCTTTGTCTTACGCTTGAGCCAGAATTTGCTCATCAACTGATATGAGACGGCGCAATGAAATCGATTTTCCTGGCTTTGGCACTCATCGCAACCGGCGTACACGCCGCTGAAGACACCGACAGCACGCCCTGCGATGGCATCGAGAACGACAAGCAAACCCTGGAATGCGCCACCTACAACAAAACCACCGCCGAACAACTGCTCAAGGATAACTACCAGGGCTTGCTGGAACGCATGGGTTCGACCTATGGCAGCAACAAGACGCAGCTGGCGGACATTACCGCTCGTCTGAAGGATGCCCAGCAGAAGTGGGAAAAGTTACGTGATGCGGATTGCGCCGTAGATACCTTTCCGGCAGTGGCGGGAAGCAAGGCATATGCGATCCAGCAGAATGATTGTCTGGCGCGGATGAGTGATGAACGGTCGGAGTTTTTGGAGTCGATTGGGCAGGAATAAGCGACAATCCCCTCCACTCTTTACTCAGAACCAAGGCTATTCATGACAATCTGCGGCATCGAAATCAAAGGCAGCGAAGCCATTATTGCTGTCGCCTCTCTCGACGGTCAGGCATTGGGCCACGTCGCTCTGGCCACCAAGAAAATCGCCCTTGAAGACGATGATGAGGCGGCCAACGTCAAGGCCTTCGCCGCTCAGGTCAGCGCGTTTGTGCGGGAAAACGGCATCAGCCGCATCGCCATCAAGAAGCGCAGCAAGAAAGGCGAATTCGCCGGTGGCCCGACCACGTTCAAGATTGAAGGTGTGTTTCAGTTGCTGGAGGGCGTTGAAGTGACGCTGCTGTCGCCGCAGACCATCAATGCGCAGAACAAGAAACACGACTTTGCCCTGCCGGCGACGCTGAACAAGTATCAGCATGAGGCTTACAAGGCCGCGTGTTCAGCCCTGCTGAAGAAATAAGCCACACCCCATATCTACTGTGGGAGCTGGCTTGCCTGCGATAGCGGTGTATCAGCCAGTACATCTGGCACTGAAACACCGCTATCGCAGGCAAGCCAGCTCCCACATTTAATCTTCGCTGTTCTCAAAAGCAGTGCTCATACCGCTTCCCGGCGCCGATCTTCCCTTGGGCACTTGGCAAACCTTGCCCGGTAGCTGCGGGTGAAATACGACGGCGATTCAAACCCGCAGGCGATGCTCACCTCCAGCACGCTCAGGTCGCTCTGGCGCAACAACTGCCGAGCCTTTTCCAGGCGCAAACCCAGGTAGAAGTTGCTCGGTGTGTCGTTCAGGTGCAGCCGAAACAAGCGCTCCAACTGCCGCCGCGTGACCTTGATCGCCTCCGCCAGCGCCAGTGTGCTCAACGGCGGTTCCGTGTGCTGTTCCATCTCCCCAATCACCTGCACCAACTTCTTGTTGTTGATGCCGTAGCGCGTGGCGATCTGCATGCGTTGGTGGTCTTTGCGCGGGCGGATGCGGCCGAGCACGAATTGCTCGGACACCTGGATCGCCAACTCTGGCCCGTGAGCCTGGCTGATCAGGTCGAGCATCAGGTCGATGGACGCGGTGCCGCCCGCCGAGGTGATGCGCCGGCGGTCGATCTCGAACAGCTCCTGGGTTACCGTCAGCTGTGGATAAGATTCCTTGAAGGCGTCGATGGCTTCCCAGTGCAGGGTCAGGCGGTGGCCGTCGAGCAGGCCGGCTTCGGCGAGTACGCAGGCGCCAGTGTCGATGGCGCCGAGGGTCACGCCGTCGTGATCAAGGCGACGCAGCCAGTGTTCCAGTGCGGGCGTGGCGAACTTCAGCGGTTCGAAGCCGGCCACCACCAGTAAGGTCGAGCCTTTCTTCAGCGGTTCCAGTGCGGCGTCGGCGTTGACCGACATGCCATTGCTCGCCAGCACCGCGCCGCCGTCGGCGCTCAAGACGTGCCAGCGGTATAGCTCGCCGCGAAAACGATTGGCGACACGTAAAGGTTCGATCGCGGAAATAAAGCCGATGGCGGAGAAGCCCGGCATCAGCAGAAAGTAGAAATCCTGGGACATGGAGCGCTCTCGTAGGACGGACAGCGTGGTCACTGTGATACGCCAGTTCAATCGGTCATTCAAGGGGGCAGGTCGCTGCAGTGCAAGAGCTGGTCGCCGCCGTGCGTTTTGTCGGGGACCAAGCTGCGTAACTTGGCTGCACGGTGCACAAAGACGCCGGAACCCACAATAACACCTGCCGAGGGAACCACCATGAACCGACTGATCAGCCGCTGCGTGCTCGCACTCAGCGCCAGCGCCATTTTGAGCACCAACGTCATGGCAGCCGATGCGGCTTCTTGCCAGAACGTGCGCATGGGCGTGGTGAACTGGACCGACGTAATCGCCACCAGTGCCATGACTCAAGTGTTGCTCGACGGCCTCGGCTACAAGACCAAACAGACCAGCGCGTCCCAGCAAATCATCTTTGCCGGGATTCGCGACCAGCGCCTGGACATGTTCCTGGGCTACTGGAACCCGCTGATGACCCAGACCATCACCCCGTTTGTCGACGCCAAGCAGGTCAAGGTGCTCGACAAGCCGTCCCTGGAAGACGCCCGCGCGACCCTGGCGGTGCCGACTTACCTGGCCGACAAGGGCCTGAAGACCTTCGCCGACATCGCCAGGTTTGAAAAAGAACTGGGCGGCAAGATCTACGGCATTGAACCGGGCTCGGGCGCCAACACCCAGATCAAGGCGATGATCGCCAAGAATCAGTTTGGCCTGGGCAAGTTCCAACTGGTGGAATCCAGCGAGGCCGGCATGCTCGCCGCCGTCGACCGCGCCGTGCGCCGCAAGGAGGCCGTGGTGTTCTTCGGCTGGGCGCCGCACCCGATGAACGTCAACGTGGCGATGACTTACCTCACCGGCAGTGATGACGCGCTGGGCCCGAACGAAGGCATGGCCACCGTTTGGTCCGTCACCTCGCCGACCTACGCCGAGCAATGCCCCAACGTGCACAAGTTGCTCAGCAACCTGACCTTCACCGCCGCCGACGAGAGCCGAATGATGCAGCCGCTGCTGGATCACAAGGACGCTTTCGAGTCGGCCAGGCAATGGCTCAAGGATCACCCGCAAGACCAGCAGCGCTGGCTGGAAGGCGTGACCACCTTCGACGGCAAACCCGCCGCAGCCAACCTGCAATTGACCAGCAAATAACCTGTCTTGAATCACCGTTTCGCAGCCGCTCCCGGCTGCGAACGGTATGACTACGCCTGAAAATCACGCCTGTAAGGAACCTGCCTCATGAACCACGACGTCATCATCACCTGCGCACTCACCGGTGCTGGCGACACGACCGCCAGAAGCCCTCACGTGCCGGTCACTCCGAAACAAATCGCTGCCGCGGCGGTGGAAGCAGCCAAGGCCGGTGCCACCGTGGTGCATTGCCACGTACGTGACCCCGAGACCGGCAAGTTCAGCCGCGACGTGGCGCTGTACCGCGAAGTGATGGAGCGCATCCGCGAGGCGGACGTCGACATCATCGTCAACCTCACCGCCGGCATGGGTGGCGACCTGGAAATCGGTGGCGGCGAGAACCCCATGGAATTCGGGCTCAACACCGACCTGGTGGGCCCGCTGACCCGCCTGGCCCACGTGGAAGAGCTGCTGCCGGAAATCTGCACCCTCGATTGCGGCACCCTGAACTTCGGCGATGGCGACACCATTTACGTCTCCACCCCGGCCCAGCTGCGGGCTGGCGCCAAGCGTATTCAAGAGCTGGGCGTTAAAGCCGAGCTGGAGATTTTCGACACCGGTCACCTGTGGTTCGCCAAGCAGATGATCAAGGAAGGCTTGCTCGACAACCCGTTGTTCCAGCTGTGCCTGGGCATCCCGTGGGGCGCACCGGCCGACACCACCACCATGAAAGCCATGGTCGACAACCTGCCGGCTGACGCGGTGTGGGCCGGCTTCGGCATTGGTCGCATGCAGATGCCGATGGCGGCGCAAGCAGTGCTGCTGGGCGGCAACGTGCGGGTCGGCCTGGAAGACAACCTGTGGCTGGACAAGGGCGTGCTGGCGACCAACGGCCAGTTAGTGGAACGCGCCAGCGAGATCCTCAGCCGCCTGGGTGCGCGGGTCATGACCCCGGCTGAAGGCCGCGTGAAGATGGGCCTGACCAAGCGCGGCTAAGACACACCGCACGACGCCCTGCAGGAACCGAATCAAATGTGGGAGCGGGCTTGCTCGCGAAAGCGGTGGATCAGCCACCGAATGCATCAACTGACAGACCGCTTTCGCGAGC